>NZ_QIMI01000001.1:0-63283 GCF_007050195.1 Sulfolobus sp. B1
CACCCTAAGAAGCTACCTAGGTGACAGCAAGTTTAAACTGGGGATAAAGAACTATTTAGAAAAATACAAGTTCTCCTCAGTGGATACTGAGGACTTCAGAAAGGCAATGGAAGAGGTGGCAAATGAGGACTTAACGTGGTTCTTTGACCAGTACGTTTATACTGCAGGTCATCCAATAGTTAACGTTCATTATGACGGTAAGAGGATCAAGATAGAACAAACTGGCGATATAAAGTACGACATGTTTCTAGAGGTTAGGGTTATGAAGAGGGATGGAAGTGAAAAAATTTTAACGATAGAAGGAGAGGGAGAAGTTGAGGAAGAGGGTGAATACGTATGCCTAGACCCCAAGTTTAAGTGGTTTAAAGTAACAAATGATATGCAGGGTGAGGAGATGCTGATAAAGGAGAGTAGGGACAAGGATATAATGTGTAAAATAAATGCGATAAACGGTTTGACTAGGTTTACAAGCGTCAAGGCATTATCAGCATTAGGTGAGTTACTAAAGGATGAGTTTTGGGGAGTTAAGTATGAGTCAGCCATGGCTTTAGGTAAGATTGGTAATGAAGAAGCTTTAAAATACTTAACTTCAATAAGGGTAGAACCATCAAAGGCTAGAAGAGGAGTAGTTAAAGCGTTAGGTGAGTTTAAGTATAGTCAAGAGAGTGGAGAGTTCTTAGCTAACCTTCTCAAGGACGAGAAGAGTTATTACGTTAAAGCTGATGCAATAATCTCTCTTGGAAAGATTGGTTTGACTCGATTTAAAGAATTAATTAAGTCTTACTTTGAGGAGCCAAGTCATAATCATGTTATATCCTCAGCTGTCATTGAGTCACTATCGTACTTTGCTGACGATGACTCCTTTAACTTTGTCTTAGAGAAGGGTATAAGGAGTGAGGTAGCAACAATTAGGGCTACTGCAGTTAAGCATTTATGGAGGTTTAAGGATCCTAGGGTTAGGGAGATATTGAGGGTTATGATAAAGGATGAGAGCTCAGAAGTTAGATCGGCTGTGGTAAACTCTCTCAGCGAATTAAAAGAGAAGGACTTACTTATCCAGATAGCGAATAATGAGGATGAGGACGGGAGGATTAGAGCTGCAGCCTTAAGAGCTATTGAGAGTGAAAAATGAACAGTTTAAACGAAAGTCTTATTTTTTGTTAAATATGTAGAATGTTACAGAAAGCTAAAAGTGAAATTAACTTGTCAGAAAATATTTATTCTTTTGATATCTATAGCGAGTATGAATAAAGTATTGATAACTTCATGGGGAAATCCATCTTCATGGAGAGAAGTAACTTATGAGAAGGTAAACAAGAGAGTAAAGGGCTTAACACCTTTAAAACTTCTAAGCGAGGAGGTAGAAAAAGTTTACATTCTAGTCCAAGACTCAGTACTGTTTACGGCTAAGAAGGAGAAGAGGATAATAAATCAATACGCAATAGAGTGTGGAGAAAAGGTAAACGCTTATTTAGACCTTCAAGATTACGGAGCTATTTGGCTAAAAGATGAGGTAAACTCTTATGCTGAGTTAGTCAAGAAGGTGAGAGATTATATATCATGTATAGCTAAAAAGGATGGGATAAACGCTGAGGTATTTGTCTTACCATCTAGTACTAGTATTAGTGTGAAGTCAGATCTTCCGATTACGAAGTTCGAGTCCATCTCAGATCTCTCCTTAATGTATATAGCAGGAATAATTAGCCTTTATGATAGACTAAAGGAAGAACCTCCAGAGGAAGGTATAATAGTGGATAATACGTTAAGCGAACCACATTTAGCTACATTAACCTCTACAGTGAGTAGGGATTTGGCATCAATAATCTCTGTCATAAGTGAGAAGCCGATAAAGGTAGACTTTTACAGCTATGTTCCAGCTAGCTTAGATAAATACATATTGACTAATCCCTTCACAGAGGAGATGCCTAGAATTCGGCAAGTTAATGTGACCGATACTGCTCTAAAGATAGCGTATAACACATTGAAGTTGAGCTCTCCTCTTGCATTAGTTTACTCCTTATTCGAATATAGAGGTAGAGAGGTTAAAGGATTGGACGTCAAGATAAAGTATGAGGAGAGAAAGTTGAGGATTGAATATAAATGCGAAAACGATGCTGACAGTGTTTATCTATCAATTCTGTTAAGTGCAATATACCAGCTTTGCGTAAGTTCTTCCTGTGAAATACCGGTAAGGTTTAGCTTTCTGAAGAAGCTTAATGATAAAGTGTACAAGTCTTTCTCTGATACGTCTTATAAGATAATAGATCAAGAACTGGGAATACTTTATGATAAGGTTAAGGAGAAAATTAGAGAGCTAAGAGAAGAGATTATGTTAGATGAACTTTATGGTAATCAACGAGTAGCTAAAGACATTTATGATAAAAGGGGTGAAGCTGCCTTACATGCAGGTCTTCTAAGAGATGAGGTAAAGATTAAGGTAGAAGTGGAGAACGGTGAAGTTAAAGAAATATACTTGTCCTATAAGGATTGGCAAAAAGTTAAAGAGGTTTTCTCTTATTAAAGCTACTTATCACGGGCTCGTAGTTACCTCCGATTCTCTTTAGTTCATGAATCCGCTTTGAAAGGCAATCAACTGTGCTAACAGTAAAGCTTATATCATTATACATGAAAAATCTCAATTACGCATTAGGCTTTCTTAAATTCCAAATCCTCACGTCTACATTTACGAATTAATGAAAGCCTCGCCATTCATAGCGGGGATAACAAAGTATATGAACTCTTTTCCCTATCTCCTCGTCTATGAGTAGGGGAGCTAAGAAGGCTGGGTTAGGATTCGAGGCACACTAAGCTTACTGATTTCCCCCCTAATCATCCTTATTCAAAGAAAAGGATTAAGATATGTGCTTAGTTAGTTAAAGGGAAAGTAAGCTTGACAAGAACTTAATTAAGGAGGTTCATAAGGTTATTTATGAAGTTTTAAAAGAGAGTTATAACCTTCACCCTAGGCTCAAGATTGTTACAGAAACGCTATAGCAATATACAAGGGTTGGCTTAAGAACCCTAAGCGTGGTAAGTATCCTAGAATACGTAGAGTGTCTATTTGGTTTAACTCCTAATATTTCATACAAGTTAGGGAATTTTAAATAATTCAGTCATTATTATCCAGAGAGAGTCACGAGATGTGATGAAGACATTAGTAATGTTGTTTTGATTAATTTGCAGAATAAAAAATAAATACTGATGTTCTTATAATTTCCTAGAATAATTTATTAAGCATAATTGTGTACTAACAAATATGAAATCCTTAATAGAAATGTCAAGACCTAAAAGGTTAGTTAGACTACTTCCAGTACTTTTATTTTTATATCTTGTAAACTTCCTCGACAGAGTAAACATCTCATATGCGATAGATGCAGGGATGTTCCAGTATTTAGGGGTTCCAGCAAAACAGGTAGGAGTAATAGCGTCTCTAGCCTCATCACTATTCTTCGTAGGATACTTCATACCTCAAATATTCTCAAATTTGGGTGTTAATAAATATGGTGTGAGGAGGATTTTCGCAATTGCTTTTACCGCTTGGGGGATAATAACTATCTTAACTGGTTTCGTAACCAGTGTACCACAAGTTGAAGTGTTGAGGTTCTTATTGGGTATCGCTGAGGGTCCATTCTATGCTGGTGTTATGTTCTACTTGAGTTTATGGTTTTTGAAGCCGGAAAGAGCATTTGCGAATAGTATATTTAATGCAGCTATTCCGATTTCTGGAATAATCGGTGGTTTAGTAGCGGGTTCAATATTTGCAGTATATGGAGATTACCCAGGTTGGAGGTACTTGTTCTGGTATGAGGGAATTTTAGCATTAATAGGTGCATTAATAGCCTATCTTTTGTTGACAGACTTTCCTAAAGATGCTAAATGGTTAAGTAAAGATGAAAAAGAAGCATTAGATCAAGCTATGAAGGAAGAATCAGTAAGTAAGATTAAAGTTAAGTGGACCAAAGCCTTAGCGTCTAGAGACGTAATATTACTAGCAATAGTTTATTTCTTAGGCGTTACGAGCTTGTATGGCTATTCTATATGGCTTCCTACAATAATAAGTAATATAGCAAAAGTTAATGCTAGTATAGCCAGCTTCTTATCGATAATACCATATATAATAGCGTCAATATCCTTAGTCTTCATTGCAAGATATTCAGATAGACATCAAAATCACAAATTCATAACTTTTGCAGTATTTTTGATAGCTGGGATAGGACTAGCGTTAAGTGCCCTTAGTGCCAGCATTGTAGTATTATCTTTCATATTATTTGCCATTGCTGCAATAGGCATTTATAGCTTCCTTTCTCCTTTCTGGGCTGTACCACAGAAGGCATTGGAAAGAGAAGGTGCAGCAGCGTCTATTGGTTTAATAAATGCTATAGGAAATTTAGGTGGAATAGTAGGACCAATAGTAGTAGGATTTCTGAAAACATTTACGGGCTCCTTCTTGCCGGGAATATATGCCATGGCATTATTCGCATTCCTCGCAGGAATAGTAATGTTACTAGTGAGGGAAAGAGGTTAAAATTGTATAATAAATTTTTTAACAAAATGAGGAAAAACCTTTAAGAAGAGGAGATGAGTTTGTAATATATTCTAAGTAGCTATTAAAGATATACTTGAGTACCTTTTTAGATCAGCTTCTTTTATTTGAAGAACTGTCCCCCCTCTCGTAGTTGATAAAATAACGGCAAGCCCTTAAAGGCAAAGAGGAGGTCAGTCCACAGTTTTCCAGTTATGTCAGCTCACCGATTTGATAGCGATTTGGGAATAGTCTAACTTGTAGTGACGCTATGGTATTGCAGGAGTAATGATCGGCTCCTCATCTTTATGAAGTTGACCAGAAGGGAGTTTTATGAGAGAAAGAGTTTAAAAACCTTACCCTGCCTTAAAAGGTTTGCCGTTCTTTTATCAACTCAGTTAAAATTTTTCATCTAATCTAACATACTGTATTTCTTATAAATAATATACTCGGCAAGTAGATAGAAAACTCAATTCATGAATTCCTCATGGTCCTTATCTTTATTTGTGAATAATAATTTCACTTTTTTGAATATTACTAAAGTATTTTGTCTTAAATATGATCTATTATTGAAATTTAATCATCTATTATTAATAAACTTCCTTAAGGTAAGTTAAACTTGGATATTTTAGCTTATTATTGTATACGCACTTTTTCATGAGAAAAAAGCGTAACTATCATTTCATTAATAACTTCTTTATTTCTTCTCTCACTACTTTTTTATCCAATTTCCCCGTACTAGTCTTAGGTATTGAATCAACGAATATTATTTTGTCTGGCAATTGCCACTTAGCGAACTTATTCAGAGACTTCAAATACTCAATGATTTCCTCAGCAGTAACGTTAACACCAGATTTTTTAACTACTAAGGCTACTGGTCTCTCTCCCCACCTCTCATCTGGTATCCCAACTACTACAGCCTCTAAAACCTTGTCATAAGACATTATCGCGTTCTCTAAGTCTACAGAGCTTATCCATTCACCACCACTCTTTATTAAATCCTTTAACCTATCAACAACCTTGATACTACCGTCTTTGTTTATTTTAGCCACGTCACCAGTCCTAAACCACTCATTGTTATGTAAGACATTCGCATCAGTATTAGAATACCTCTTCGTAACGAAGGCTCCTTTAACTACTAATTCTCCTACAGATTTACCATCCCAAGGCAATTCCTTGCCATCAGGGCTTATTAAGCTTATCTCAAATGCTGGTATGGGAATACCTTGTTCCACTAATTTATTTACGTCATCGCTCCTATTTACGGTCGCAATAGCCTCAGTCTCCGTCATACCCCACGCGTGAACTGTTTTAACGTTAAACTTCTCTTTGAGATTCTTGATTAAGCCTAGAGGTGGTTCGGCTCCTCCAGTTACGACAACTTTTAAGGGGGATAGGTTAATATTCTCTCTTTCTGCGTAGTTCACGACATCAATCCAAACAGTAGGAGCTCCAACACCTATCGTTACATTAAAGCTTTTAATCAGATTTACTATATCCTCTGCCTTAGGTCTTGGTCCGGGCAAGACTAGTCTTGCTCCAGTCATCAGTGAGGCAAATGGTATATCCCATGCTGAGATGTGAAACATGGGAACTATAGGCATTACAGTATCACTTGAGGATATTCCCACTACATCCTTAGCTAGTAAGGACAAAGAGTGTATGAAGACACTTCTGTGACTATAAATTACTCCTTTTGGCTTACCAGTAGTTCCTGAAGTAAAACACGCTATAGCACCTTGCCTTTCATCTACGTCTGGGAAACTATCTAATGGTTCTTGAGAATCCACCTCTTCATCATATTTTTCATCAAAAATAAAAGTGGGTAAGTCCCCTTTATAATCTATATCCTTATCCATGAAAACAGCTTTGTCTCTCATCTCCTTTATCACATAATCCATTTCACTTGTGTGAAACCTAACGTTGACAGTGTGTAAAACTCCATTTAGCATAGGAACTGCAAAATAAACTTCAAGATGCCTGTGAGTATTCCAAGCAATAGATGCAACGCTCTCTTTTTCCAATCCCTTCTCTTTGAGTAATCTCGCTAATTTTTTAACTCTCAATGCGAAATCTGCATAAGTATATTTCTTTACTCCTTCATGAGTCCTTGATATTATCTCTTGACTGTAGAAAAGTTTCTCAGCTCTCCAAAATATTGATTTGATATTTAAATTATAATCCATTATTGTAGAGTCCATGATTATAAGTAGTTTACAAAACTAATAAACCTTACTCACAAAAGGAAAGTTGTTCACTTTTATTAAATACAAACTAACTATTGTAATAGCTATTATTCCCATCTTAACCTTTAGAAAAAAATTAGATAAAGTAAGTTCAATGTTTCTTTGTTCTTGCTTTTATTATGAGTAATTCTTATATGATTGTAATTAAATAATTTCAACATCTACGTAATTCCTTACCTTAAGGAAGTCCTTATCTTTCGTAATTAGTTTTTGATTGTAAGCCTTAGCAGTAGAGGCTATGATTAGATCTAGATCAGACATTATCTCTCCCTTCTTCTTCAACTCATAATAAAGTTTAGAGTACTCTATTGCTACCCTTTCATCAATAGGGTATATTAAATAAATCTCCTTTAACTTCTCAAAAGTTTTCTTTCTCTTCTCGTCATCTATAACCCTTCCAATTTCCATCATAGAAATAATGGATAATGAATCACCAATAGCCTCTAATCTTCCTTTTAATATCTCGACAATGACTGAAGTGTCTATGAGAGTCATAACTTAAATTCCTCATGCATCTCTTCATGGCTCTTTTCTATTTCCTTGATATCATCCTCAGTCAAGATTTTCATTAATTCCCTTAGTCCCTCTTCTCTTTTCTTTCTCTTATACTCATTAACCAAGATTAATAAAAACTCGTCCCAGTTCATGTCACCCTTTTCTCTCTCTAAGATTTCTTTTACACTATCAGAAACAGATATTGTAGTTATCCTTCCAACCATAATTAATAATTAATAATTAAACATTTAACGTTTTCTCTTAAACGTTTACATCAACTTGCTGATGAATTGGATTTTAATAAATTATTGCATTTTATAGTTTACACCTTTACGACGGCATCATATCCACACATACTCTTTTTTGGATAAAAATTTTTTAAGCATGAGAGAGGAAATTTTTGATATTTTTCCCTTTCTATTATACTTGGCGTAAAATTTTTCATATATATAAATCTTTCTTAGATTCACACTAAGACAGTGTTTAATGTGTGTCCACATAGCAATCATTATGTCATTAAATTTCCTATTAAATCGGAAATGGATCGTTTTATGGGTAGTATTAATCTTATTAATGATACCAGCTGTAATGAATTACAGTCACTATATCACTTACTCTAATGAACAAAATGTACCTGCAAATAGTGAGTCAGCAATAGTCACAAACATCCTGAATGGAACGTCATACAATAATGACACATTAATAGTGGTCGTTCAAGAAAATCCTTTCTCACCATATGTAAGCAATGCCACCCTATCCTTCCAAGACTCTTTACTTAAAGCCAATATACCTTATTTATCAGAAGTTCAATCTCCCTTCAGTGAATATATTTCCTTTCTTAATGATATATTATCTAATGTTTTTCATAACACAACAGAATCTCATCTATATTCAATTCAGTATATAGAAGAAAATGGGCTTAAAGGTGCTCCTAATTTCATTACGTCAAGATATGTAAGTACTGATAATACTACTTTTTTGATATTTATCATATTCAATAAATCTTCAGGATATGTACTTCCAAATGGGAACACTCCATCCCAAGAGGCATATCCTTATGTAAAAACTATAATGCAAAAATTCTTTGGAAATAATGCTACCTTAACCGGTGAAGGGGCAATAGCTTATGAGACTCAGCAAATTAGCTCCAAGAACGCGTTTGCCTTCGGGCTCGTTTTCATAATTTTAGCCATAGCAGTAGGGATAACATTGAGGTCTTATAAAGCGTCATTAGTCTCTCTATTATTCATATCTATAACTACTCTAATTGGTTACGTGGCTATATTCCTAGTAGGTAGTCTAGTAGTGAAAGTAAATTATGTAGTAAATTATACGCTGACGGCAGTATTAGTAGGAGTTACGACGGATTATGTCGTATTCATTATGGCAAGATTTAGGCAAGAGTTAAGAGAGGGTAAGGAGGATAAGAAAGCTTTAGAGATAGCGATTAGTAAAGGAGGTAGAGCTGTATTAGTAAGTGGGCTAACTGTGGGAATAAGTCTATTAGCATTTTCCTTAATACCTAATTTCTTAAGCTGGGGATTGGTCTTATTCTCAGCTGTAGTGATATCAACTATATTAATACTTACTCTATTACCATCAATCCTTTCGGTGACTGGCAAAAAAGTGTTCTCCATCAAGGGGCTGAGTAATATAAGTAGTCAAAAATTAGAACGTTCAATATTTTACCGTGTTAGCAATGTATCGGTAAGGAGAAAATACGTTATTGCTACAATAATCATAGCCTTAGCAATACCATCAATTATATTATTCTTGAATGTTCCAACTACTTATGATTTTAACGCTGGGTTACCAAATAGCCTTCCCTCTGTTAAGGCTTTGAATCTTATAGAGAGTAAGTTTGGGGCTAATGAACTTTATCCAATAGTCATTTTAATGAAGATAAACGAAAGTGTTACAAATACGCAGATTATAAATACTGCTAAAGAGATACTCTCAACTCCCGGAATAACAAACGTATACGGACCATATGTTAATGGTAGGAACATAACTAATAACACTAACGTTTCAGCATTCACTATTAACGATAAGTATATCTTGTTTATAGCTTATACCTCTTACAATCCTTTTTCTGCAAACGCTATAAGGACAGTTAACATTCTTAAGCAAGATCACAGTCTACTAGTTGGAGGTTTAACTTCAGCGGTAATAGATCAAAGGACTGTAGCTTCTCACAATTTCGGAGAATTGGAAATATTGATCACATTGTTTGTCGCACTAATTATAGGAGTTTCATTTAGGTCTTGGAAGTTTCCATTAATTTCAATTTCTGGTGTCATAATAAGTATAACCTGGACTACAAGTTTACTTTACGCAATATCTACCTTCATACTTCATGAACCCATAATTTATCTCATACCGGTAATATTGTTTGTTATACTAATGAGTTTAGGGAACGATTACACTGTTTTCATAATATCCAGAGTAATTGAAGAGGTCAATCAGTATGGACAGGAAAAAGGAATACAGTTAGCTATAGCGAGGACGGGGATAGTGGTTACCTCACTTGGACTTATATTAGCTGGCTCTTTAGGAGCTTTAGCATTAATTCCAGTAGGATTTTTGGAGCAGTTAGGTATCGCCTTCATATTATCCCTAGTTATCGACACATTTATAATAAGGACAATATATTTCCCAGCCATGTTAGCAATTTTAGGAGTTGAAAAGGGAATTAAAGGATTGAACAATTGACGTCTACAATTTTGAGATAAAAAAGTAATCATCTAAATAATTGATTTGCCTAATCAATAACTGAGTTTAAAGTTATTTTTTCCATAAAATTTTTTAAAAGAGTTTAATAGCTACTCCAACTCTAGATTCCTAGTATCTGTTCTTATCTCATAATTATATACTAACATAACTTGGGCTTGAGGATCTACTCCCCTAACCTTATCAACTATCTCTTTAGCATTCCTTATTGATCCCACGAAACTTACGTCAACTCCACCTAATACTCCACTTATAGTAATAATTGAAAACCTATTCGTGATGTTCCTTATTTCATCCACTTTCTTAGTGAATACTCCTAGGAGAAGAGAATCCGCCTTTATGAGATCCACCTCTGGAATAATAGTCACCCCTTTAAGTTCGCTCATTAACCTCTTAACTTTAGAGACCTTAAGGTTCAAGGCATGAGCTATTTCACCCATTTCAGCTCTAGGGTTTTCAACCAACGTTCTTAAAAGAAGCAAATGTAATTTCTTTGGTTTTAAAGGACTCTGAGGAGGTAAATACTCCATTATCGGATTCCCTACCTCAGCCTCAATCCCTCTCACCGTTTCCCTTATTTCGTTTATGCTATTACCTAAAAACCCATATACGTTGAAGTTCTCTAGACAATTAAACTTGACGAAAATTTTATCAGAGTGAGCTTCCCTCAAGTTAGGGAAAGCATAATACGCGAAGTATTTATTAATTAGATTAGGATTTATGAAAACCTTAAAATCCCTTATTATTCCTTCATCTATAAGTCTTTTAAACCGAGCATTAAGCGATGGAGGAGCTAAATTGACTATCTTTGCTAATTTGTTTTGAGAAACCCTACCATTCTTTAGTAGGTTAAAGATTATTTCTCTATCAGTCTCATCCACGCTATAAAATCTGATTCTCAGCTTAAAAACAGTTGGCTTAATAGCATGAGATAAGCTAACTTACGTTTTCTATTAGGTTAAAACTAAAACAGTCTTAAATTCGTTAAGAAATAGCTACTCCTATGGCTGAAGGAAGAACGCTAATCACTCTAGCTCTTACAGCTTTTTTAGACTCGGTTGGTTTTGGTATTATAATCCCAATCCTTCCTTACTATTCGTTGAAATTAGGGGCAACACCAATTGAGTTTAGCTTACTTACAGTTGCCTATTCTATTGGTCAATTAATCTTCTCACCATATATAAGTAGATTATCCGATATAAGAGGCAAGAAAACCGTACTTTTATTAGGAATAAGCTCAGAAGTAGTAGGGTATTTAATAATAGGTCTTTCCCCGTTTTTCTACCTATTACTCTTAGCCAGATTCATAACAGGCTCTTTAACGAGTAATTTACCCGTAATACTTTCATATGTAACTAGCATGGATGAGGAACGAATGAAATCTCGTAATATAGGAATAATATCCGGCTCATTTGGTGTGGGATTTGTTGCTGGTCCGATCATGGGCGGTGCTTTATCCCCTTTAGGATATAGGAATACGTTCATTATAGTGTCGATTTTAAGCTTAATTAACTTACTATCAGTTTTATTAACTTTAAAGGATGAAAATACTGGAGTTATCATCAAGCAAAGCTCTTTAAAGGATATTCTCAAAATGTCGAGTTCTTTCTTCATTTTAATACTTACGGTTACCTTGAGTTTCGCAATTCTTCAAGGTACTTTAGCCTTCTACGGAAAGTATTTTTACGAGTGGGGTCCTCAACAAATAGGACTAATATTAGGAATAGTAGGAACAGTTCAGGCTATTGTACAATTCCTTTTAGTCTATAGATTAATAGGAATAGTAGGGGAGAAGGTTTCAACAGTGATTGGTCTATTAGTGTCCCTTTTCGCTTACGCTCTTCTCTTATTTCCAATCAATCAAAACTTAACATATATATCATTAGTTACAATAGCAATAGGAAATGGAATAGTCCAGAACTCGATTTTGACGTTACTTAGTAAGAGCATATCATCTGGAAATAGGGGAGGTGCCTTTGGATTCACTCAATCATCGACAGCATTAGGTAGCCTAATAGGTTTCCCTCTAGGGAATTTCATGTTCCAATTCGTCTCGGCAAGCTCAGAGTATGTTTTAAGTTCTGTCTTGATCCTAATCTCACTTTCCTACTTTTATAGGACCTATATGAGAGGAATATCTTCTTCGAGATAGACTTTTAAGATAGAATTCAAAGGGCGTTAAAAAGTTAAGATGATATAAATAGCGTTATATTTGTCTTATCATTTCTCTTCTTTATGACGTGGAAAATAATATTTGACGGAAAAGGTTTTAAGAAAGTTGAGATGCAAGATGAGACTTTAAAGGAGGGACATATCAAAATAAAACCCATCTTCTATTCCGTTTGCGGAACTGATAAGTCAATTCTATTAGGCAAATATAAGTTAGAGAAGCCTATTGCTCTAGGTCATGAGATAGCCGGAATTGTAATGGAGGGAAATGGTATTGACATAGCTGGAAATGAGTTAAAAGTTGGAGACTATGTGGCACTTTATCCAAATTATTTTTGTGAAAAATGTATTGACTGCTTAAACAGGAACTTTAATGCGTGTAGGAACAAGGTGATGATAGGAGTTAGAACTGATGGGGGACTCTCGGAGTATATGATGGTTGATCCAAGATTTCTCCTAAAACTTCCAGAAGACCTACAGAAAATATTAGGCCCAATAATTGAGCCAGTTGCTGTAGGGATTCACGCTCTCAAGAAGTTCGAGGAAAAGGATAGAAGGTCAGTAATTATAGGCTTGGGTGGAACGGGTAGTCTAGCATATGAGACAGCTCGAATTTTAGGCTTTAATGATGTGGTAGCAGTGGAGAAGAATGAGAGGAAGTTAGAGTTAGCTAGGATGATAGGTATAAGGGCTTTTCCTTCCATAAGGGAAGCCTTAAGCAATAAGGCAATAAACGTTCTTGATACCGTAGGAGATAATAAGAGTATAGGAGAGATAGAGTCAGCCCTTGATCTCATCCCTTCTAAGTCTGAAATCGTCATAACTGGCTTAGGAAATGAAGTACTAAGCTTTCACAGAGATTCGTTAATAAGAAGAGAGCTGACGATTAAGGGTTCAATAATCTATAATCCTACAGACTTCATTGAGGCTAGTGAGATAGTTTACGCTAATCAGCAATATTATTTGAAGTATATTACTAAAGTAGTTAAACTTAGTGATCCAGATATTTTACCCTCTCTCTTATTAGATGAAAATAATTTGAAAATTATTATAATAATTCAGTAGCATTAAAAAATATTTTTGAGTAAAGCTTTTATTCTTGGTAAGATTTAGTAGATTTATGCCCTCTAACCATGTAAGATGGACAATAATCGCTCTGATGTTCGTTATAATAACAGTTGACTATGTAGATAGGGGGATAGTTCCATCAGCTGAACCAATATTGACTAAACTATTTTCCTTAAACCCTATAGAGATAGCATTAATAGGAAACGGATTTCTTTACGGCTATTTAATAATGAATCCAGTTGTTGGTTATCTATTAGATAGATATGGTCCTAGATCAGTCCTAAGCTCATTCGTGATGGGTTGGGGTGTGATTGAAATAATAACAGCTTTTGCCTTATCAGCTATTTACTTAATTATCGCTAGAGTCTTATTAGGAGTTGCTGAAGCTGTAGGATTTCCAGCTGTGACTAAAATAACAGCTAATTGGTTAACTAAGGGGGAGAAAGCTAGGGGAGGTACTATAGGTGATGCAGGAGTTAATGTGGGAGTAGTATTAGGTTCATTGGTGCTAATATGGTTTTTATTATTCTTTCCAAGTAATGTCGCATGGAGAGTAGCCTTAATCGTAGTTGGGATAATTTCCATTTTGCTAGGTATTGTATTGAGGTTTTTAGTACATGATACCCCTGACAAGCATCCTGGAATTAGTCAAGATGAGCTTAACTATATTAAAAATAATCAAGAGGTTATCTTACAGCAGAAGAAAGTGCCTATAATCTATTGGTTTAAGACTAGGGATTATTGGGCTTACATGATGGGATTAGGGGCTCAAGCTGGTATATTCTTTGGTCTATTTACGTGGTTACCGGAGTATTTATATTATGCAAAGGGTCTAACGTTAACCTTAACATTGTATTATACGGCATTAATTTGGGGATTTGGTTTCTTCGGGGAGATCACTGGTGGGTTCGTGATAGATTATCTTATAAAAAGGATTGGGGCTAATACTGCTTTAAAAATAGGTTTTGCTGTGAGTTCCATCTCAGTTACCTTAGGTCTATTGCTAGTCACTTTGTCTAATTCCGTCGTAGAGGCAATAACGATATTATGTGCGTCATTTTTCTTCTTGAGATGGTCTGGTATACAATGGGCTGCCCCTTCATTTATAGTTCCACCCGAGTATAGTGGTCAATGGGGAGGACACATTGGCTTATGGGAAACTCTGTGGGGAATAGTTATTCCAATAGTATTTGGATATATGCTGACAATTACTCATTCCTATAATCCCGGTATAGAAATGTTTGCAATCGTGGGTATCATATATTTCCTTGGAGCTTCAATACTGACGAGATATAAGAGATTAAACATATATTTTTAGGGTTAAAGTTACATTATTTTTTACTAACATTAAAATAATGGTATTGTAAAAAGAGTACTCCATGACTACACGACTTCTTCCAATTGATTTTCAACAATTTGATGATAAACGTTAAATAATTCGTCAGCATTTAAAAAAATCTAACACGATTAAATATGATAATTGAGGTAATTTATTATTAAGAATAGAGATGGCATGCGACGAAGTGATTAACTTTAATTTGCCTTAACTCTGGGTTAACCTCCTTACAAACCTGTTTTGCGAACTTACACCTATTAAAGTAGATACATCCTCTCGTAATTACTTTATTATTGCCCTCTACGTAATTATAGCCTTGTTTCAATTTCACTTTGAATTCACTTGAGGGAATAGATTCGAGTAGTTCCATAGTGTATGGATGCAGAGGATCCTTAATTACATCCTTAGTTTCACCCAATTCTACCAGTTTCCCTCCATATAAGACTGCTATCCTATTAGACATGTATTTAGCCACTTGAATGTTGTGAGTTATGAACAAATATGATAAATTCCTCTGTTCCTGCATGTCTAACAATAAATTCAAGATCTGAGCTTGTATTGAAACATCTAGATTGGATGTTGGCTCATCCAGTACTATGAACTCCGGATCTCCTATCATAGCCCTAGCTATTAATACCCTTTGTCTTTGACCACCTGAAAGTTCCTTAGGGTATCTATCCTTAATTGAGGGATCTAATCCCACTTGCTGTAAGACCTTATTAGCTTTCTCATCTAAATCATATTTCTCATTTAGTATGGGTTCTATAACTATATCTCTTATCTTTAACTTCGGATTCATGCTAGAATATGGGTCTTGAGGAACTAATTGCATGAACTTCCTAATCTTTCTGAGCTGTTTCTCGCTCCAATTGGTTATGTTAAGCCCCTTGAAGTGTATTTCCCCTTCAGTGATCTTTATTAATCTTAAGATAGATAATCCCAACGTTGTTTTTCCGCTTCCAGATTCTCCTATTACCCCTAATGTCTCTCCCTTATTTACGTGAATTGAAATACCATCTAAGGCTGTTTTCTTCTTGTTGTAAACTACTTTTAGATTTTTTACGTTAACTATAGAGGTGGCATCTGACATAATGTTCATCACCCAAGTATTTCTCCTTTGGAATTTGAGACTCACAAATCTTCATATTTGAACTACATCTAGGATAAAACGGACAACCGAGTGGTAAACTAAATATGTTAGGTGGGAAGCCGGGTATTGAGGATACTCTACCCTCACCTTTAAAGCTATTAGGTATTGAGGATAGTAATCCTTTGGTATATGGGTTAAGAGGATCTTTTATTATATCTTCACTTTTTCCATATTCTAGTATCATTCCACCGTACATCACCGCTATCTTATCACTTATTTGACTTATTAATGTCAGATCGTGGGTTATGAATATTATAGAAGTCTTATACTCCTCCTTTAACTCCATTAGCATTTTCAACACTACAGCTTGGTTAATTACGTCTAACGCTGTAGTAGGCTCATCTGCGATCAAGACCTTAGGTTTTAATAAATAAGCCATTGCAATCATTGTCCTTTGTCTCTCTCCACCTGACAACTGATGTGGATATTTGGACAAAATTTCATCAGGGTTTCTAAATCCTACTTTCTTTAATGATTCCTTTAACTCATCTATTTCCCTAACAATGTTCTTCTTACGATAACCGAAAAATAAGGTCGAATGTGAGAACTCATCTTTTCTAGGCTCGTTTCTGAGAATCTCACCTAGTTGATCCCTTATTTTCATTGTAGGATTTAAACTGGTCATCGGGTCTTGGAAGATTATGAAAATACCGTTTTTCCCTCTAAACTTGAAATAGTCCTCCTTTCTCACTTTAGTTAAATCAGTTCCCTCGAATATTATGTTCCCTTTCTCTATCTTAGCATTATTAGGCAACAATCCAATAATCGCATGTCCTAATGTACTTTTACCAGAACCACTTTCTCCGACGATTCCTATTATTTGATTCTTCTCTATCTCCAAATCCACTCCTCTAACAGCATATCCTCTTTTACCTCCCTTAGAATAGCTAATCCATAAATCCCTAATTATGAGTAATTTATTATCCATTGTTAATCTCACCTACATCTGAGGATAATACGTCCCTTAATCCATCCCCAGCTAAGGAATAACCAAGGGCCATTAAAGTTATTATTAATGCTGGAAATAAAGAGGACCACCAATTTTGTGGGAGCGATGATAAACCGTCATAGACCATTCTTCCTAACTCAGGTGTTGGTGGAGGAGCGCCGAGCCCAAAAAATGCGAGGATAGAATAACTTAGAATTATAGTACCTAGGTCTAGAGTTGAATAAACCAGTAGCGTTGAATATAGGTTTGGTAAAATGTGCTTTCTAACTATGTAATAATTCCCTAATCCTGCCACTTTGGCTAAGGTTATGTAACCCATCGATTTTATCTGAAGTACTTGGGACCTAGTTAGCCTAGCATAAACTGGCCAATTCACAATGGTTAGAGCTATAGCACTGAAATATAATCTTAGCGATAAGTGTGTCGTACCTAAAATCTCGCTTATTGCCAATGCTAATAATATCCCGGGGAAAGCTAAAAATATATCCGTAATTCTCATAAGTGCCTCATCAATTAGACCACCATAATATCCACTGATAATCCCTATCACTAGACCAATGATTAATGATGCAATTACTATGAGATATGGTATGAAGAAGTCTATAGGTAAGGCAGCTATAACTCTTGAAAATACGTCCCTTCCCTCTTGATCAGTTCCAAATATATGAGATGGTGATGGAGGTAAATTAGATTGATCGAAATTTATTTGATTCGGATTATAGGGAGTTATCAAGTGAATATCAGCCCATGATAATAACGTTAAAATGAAAAAGAATAATATTATAGCGGTGCCAATAAGCAAATTATTGTTTCTTCTGATTATCTTAAGCGACTGAAGACTCATATCGCATCCCTTATCCTAGGATCTAGAAATGCGTAGGAAATATCAGCAATTAGATTAGAAATTACAACTACTATTGTAATTATAACAGTACTAGCTATGAGGGTAGGAGAATCTAAATTTAGAAGGCTTTCAGCAACTAAATATCCTATTCCGTAGTAGTTAAATATCGTTTCAACTACTAGACTTCCTTGCATTAGTCCAGAAAAGATTATACTAATTATAGTAACAGATGGTAGTAATGAGTTCTTCAAAGCGTGTCTAAAAATTACGATCCTCTCTTTTAGACCTTTAGCTCTCGCCGTCTTCACGTATTCCATGTTTAAAACCTCAAGCATAGAGTTTCTAGTCAATCTAACTACACCTCCAAATCCTATTAACACTAGCGATAATGCCGGGAGTATTGCATGCTGTAATGACGATACAAAGGCTGGGATATCACCTACTAATAAGGAGTTTAGGATAGGCATATTGTCAATTAACCATATATAATATTTATGACCACCAATTGAAACGTAGAACTTAGGTTCGTGGACAGATAAAATAGGATTCATGTAATACGAAGGAGGGAATAGATGAACATAATATGCGAATGCTAAGAGTAAAGCTAACGCTATCATGAAAGGTGGAGCACTTCTTAAAATTGTATATATGATTCTTATAGCGTTATCGAGATATCCGTTAGCCCTAATCGCAGAGATTACTCCTAATGGGACTTCTATTAATATTTTCAGTATTAAGGCTATGATAGCTAGTTCTAAAGTTACGGGTAGATATTCCTCAATCAATGTAATCACTGGGGTTTGATACAATGGTGAAATCCCCCACTTCCCGGTAAAGAAGTTTAAAATATAGTAGTAAAGTTGAACGTACCAAGGTTGATTTAAGTGATAAAGCTCAGTAATTATCTGAATTTGAGCAGGAGACGCTTCTGGACCTGCCCAAACGGAAGCCGGATTAGGAGCTGCAACATTTGCTAAATAAAAAACAATAAGTAACTCTCCAAGTATCACAAAAAAAGCTTCAATAATTCTTTTTCCTATGAGCTTATAAAAAATCCCCTTTCACCTCTCTTTCAATATAGGTCCGCGTAGAACATCCCATCTAATCCTGGGCTGTACCACAATCCGTGAATAGTGGATGACGTTACAGTATATGCTAAGAAGTCATCTAACCAGACGTATTGGGCTTGAGCTAACGTTAATAATGTTATGTTATTAAATATTTGCTGTAATTGTGTTGGATTACTTGTCCTAACCGCTTCTATAATCAATTGATTAATTGTTGTATTATCTACGAAGGCTGGATTACCGTGATGTAATCTTGCTATAGATAGAAGATATATTGCTGGATCAATAGGGCTTAATACTGGTGGAAAGTTACCGGCTAATTGGAATGCAGGATAAGCGGAAGAATTTGGAGGATTGAGGTAAGATTCGACTATTGTTACTGCAGACTCAGCGTTTAATTGAACGTTTATCCCTATTTGAGCTAACTGTTGTTGCACTAATAATGCCTCATCTTGTAGTGCAGTGCTACCAGACTGATATGTTAAAGTTATCGTAGGGAATGGTTTACCATTCGGATTTATAACTGTCCCATTAGGCAATACTAATTTAAAACCTGCTTGAGTTAACAATTTAATTGCTAAAGAAGGATTATACGTATAACCTTGTATTGACGAGTTATAGTAAGGTAATGCTGGGTCATTAGGACCCACATAACTGACCGCAAATCCTTTGTAAACTTGTTGTTGTATAACCGTAGGATCTATCGCGTGGGCTATTGCGAGCCTAACAGCTGTAATATTAAATGGATATTGATATGCGTCTATAGCCAGAAAATCTATTTGAGCTGATGGTCCCCATACATATATCGTCGTATTTCCGGATGTGAAGACTACTGGATATATGCCTTTAGATACTTCACTCTGAAGAGTTGATAAACCAGAAGAACCTATTAGTTCTGGCAATTGTATAACGTCAACTTGAGATATTTGTGCTTTACCTTGTTGTAGGTCTAAAATTCTTACTGCTTCATTAGTTTGATAGTCTATGATTATAGTCTTAATTTTTGGCGTTTCAAGCATAGGATTTACCATATTCTTTGGAATTTGTGAAGCCCAGTAATTCGGACTAGCGTTCAGTATAACGTAAGAACCACCTATAGGGGTTTCAAGAACATAAGGACCTGATCCTAAAGCGTGAGTAGATAGATAAGTATTTGGAGAGTCTATTTGAACTCCTCCATGCTCATCAACAAATACTGGATCGACTATTGCACCTGCACTAGTCGATATTGCTGCCAAGAAAGCTGAGTATGGATAGTCTAGATTAAATTCTACGGTATATGGATTCAATACAACTACGGCTTGATGAGGATAGGACATTATTTTCTGTATGGTCTGATTGCTCACATTGAAGTGGGAAAGGATGTACGCTAAGTCATAAGCAGCTTGCTCCATAGCTATAGTCTGGTTTGACGAAAAACTGTATCCAGCGTTTTCAAATGCTTGAACGATTCCGTTCGGTAACATAATAGTTCCAGTTTTTCCATTTGGTAAAGTACCAACAAATCCCACACCGTTGTTTACTGCTAATCCTTGGCTAACATAGATAGATATTCCTAGATCTATTAGCATTGTCCTATATATTGAAAACCATACATCAGTAGCGTTTAGTGGGCTCCCATCACTAAACTTTATAAAAGGCCATAAGTGAAATACATAAGTAGTACCGTTATTCAGTACAGTCCAGTTCTCTGCTAGAACTCCTATGAAGCTAGATGTATTGGTTCCATTATAGAATACTAGTGTCTGATATACGTTTTGAATAATCTCGCCTCCTGCAATATCATAGCTAGTAGCTGGATCTACGCTCACGGGAGCAGCTGCTTCTTCTACGGTAATGGAAGAAGGTACTGAGACGTTAGTAGCAATTGGTATGGTAGATGATGATGTAGGTATGCTTGTCATGCTAGTAGTGGATGAAACTGTTGTAACGAGGTTAGTCTTCGAGTGATTAGATATTAAAAGTATACCTACTATTGCTCCTATTATTACTATGATAATTACTATAATAGCGATTATATATTTACTAATTCCTAAAACTAATTTATTCCTTCTCATAACGAGTATAGTTTAAGGTACACTATTATAAAAATTTTTATCACATATGTACTTCATTAACTACCTAAATTTACTGGGTAATGTATCTACTATTATAAAAAATTTTTGAATCAGTTATGTCATTAAAAGTTGATTTTATGCAAATTATGTGAAAAACTAAAGCAAGTAATAAAGCGTATTATTAGAGGATGTTTATAAAGCTTGAGATTAACTTTTTATAGTGCCTACACAGTGTGATACTTTTAATAACAAATTACAGCGTGGTGAAAGCCTAGCCATTTATGGCGGGGAGGAAGTCAGTTCAACTGGACTATACGTCAAATATCAGAAACTGTGATCCACTTCTAAAATATCTCACATGCATCTAACTTTATTTATGACTTAAGAATAATACGATAAAATATTAAAATATCTTTAAAAATTATTATAATTATAAGAAGAATTATAATAACATTGAACTATCGAAAAACCGTGTTGTGAAGTTTGATCTCGGAAATTAATCTTCTGACTTCCTCTTCTCCCTGAAGGGTGAGGCTTTCCTCAGCTTGCAAAGAGCCTTTCCCTCTATTTAAGAATTTCTTCCCTAGCATGAAACTCTTAAACCTTCTCAGCTTTACTCTTCAACTCATCAAGCTCAGTAATCCTCTTCTGAAAATAGAAAATCACTCTTAACTATGGAACCGCGGTAAAATAGAGTTTTACCATGATCAACTAAAACCGTTGCTAACATGTTTATACCAAGGTCAATTGAGGCTGTATTGTTACCTTTAGGAACGGCTATTTAGATCTTATCCCTTTTACCGTGAATTATGAGGGAGTTCTTTACTGGTTTTTTACTCTTCTTTGAAACTACCCTACTAGCGTCTATAGGAATATGAGCATAGAACTTATTGATTATGTGTATTTCTATCCTTCCTTATATGCCAAACCATCTAAGTGTGCCTGCAAAGGGTATTTCCATCTTCCAGTCCTTCACACTAAAATATGCCTTTCCTCACCAACCTTATAACGGTCTTGCGTAATAAGAAGATTCCTCTCGCCGTTTTCTATCCAATAACTTGGTTATGAAATTTGATTAGGGAAAGATGTAGGTCTTTCTTCTTTAGCAGAGAGAAAAAGGGACGACCAAGCCTCATTATTCTTGTGCAATACTGCTTGTGCATTAACTCCAAGTATCCCCTTGTACTTCTCGTAGAATTTATTCCAAGTACCCTTGAAGTCTATTTTCTTTTGTTGGAAGAACTGTTGCCTTCTCTCATATTTCGTTCCACATCTTTGATGTTACGTCAGCTTAGCTTTCTTTTTTGGTATCCGTTAGGGAATAGTCTAAGAACGACTGTTCTTACACTCCCCTTTGGTATTGCGGGAGTGATAATCTGTTCCCCTGCTCCTCATCTTTATTAAGTTGACCAGAAGGGAGTGGCATAAAAGAGACTACGATTTTTATATTTTAAAAACTTTTACCCCCTTCTTGAAAGGTAAGGTTTGTCGTTATTTTATTATGATACAATATTTAAAGATTTACGAAATGAGGAAAAGCTTAATGTGGGGAGAAGTCAGCTTGCTTCGGTAGTTTTACTTTGATATGATAGATAATTTATTGTTTTATATTACTTAAATATTCCTTACATGTAAGGAGGCTATAATATTAATTTGGAAGATTAGTTATGTCTCATGAGCAAAGACTTCACTCCATTCGATAATGCACCAATAAAGAATGTACACTATAGATGGACTATATTAGCTGCCTTAGGTGACTATCTAGATGCCGGGGCGATAGTGGCAGGAGCTGCCTCTGTTTCCATTTGGGTATCCTATTTTCATTTGAGCTCGATCCTCTTAGGCTTGATAGCTGCATTAAGTCCTAATGCTTTTGCTGCCTTCATTGGAGCATTAGTAGCTGGTCCTTTAGGTGATAGATATGGTAGAAAAGCGATTTACACGTATGACCTTATATTCTATATTATAGGTACCATTATAGTCATTGCAAGTGTAAATCCGTTCATGTTAATTTTAGGGTATATAATAACTGGAATAGCTGTGGGTGTAGATGTTCCTACATCATGGTCTTTAATTGCAGAATTCTCTCCTAAAAGAGGAAGAGGTAGATTAATGTCCTTCACCAACCTCTTCTGGTATATAGGTCCAATAGTAATATTATTGCTAGGAGTTGGAACATATTCTGTAGGAGTAAACTCTTTCAGAATACTTTTCGGGAGTTTAGCATTGGTCGCACTAATTACTTGGTTACTTAGAAGAGGACTGATAGAATCACCTAGATGGTCCGCTGCTAAGGGTAAGGAAGAGGATGTAAAGAAAGCTATTGAACAGCTTGGTGTAAGCTCACCATCGACTAGTGTTACTTCCGGCATAGAAAATTCCAAGCCTAAATTGAGCCAATTCGCTAAAGGATTTGCATTTATCATCCCATTATACATTATGTGGGGAATACCAGCTGGTACATTCGGATTCTTCTTACCATTTTTCGTAAAGGATTTGGGAATTAGTAGTGCTACTGGAGGAGATTTAATACAAATACTCTGGTTCATAACTGCAATTATGGGAGTAATACTAGTTCCAATGCAGTTATCAGATAAGGTTAACAGAAGACTATTATATGCAATTTCAGCAATGGTATGTGCGATAGCATTCGCTATACCCATAGCTTTACCAGTGAAGATACTAGCTGTAGCAGCTGCTAATGTCATATTATTCGGCTTTGGACACGGAATGGGTCTATGGCCAATAACTAGAATGTGGTCAGTAGAGCTTTTCCCCACAGAAATAAGAAATACAGCTCAAGCTTTAGTATGGGCTTCAATGAGGTTTGCGATTGGAGTATGGAGTATATTTGTCCCTACTATCGTGTCAACAATAGGTTACAGTGCAATAGCCTCTGTTGCTACAGCCTTCTTTGTAGCTAATGCCATAATAGGGGGACTATTTGGACCAAGAGCTGAGGGAAAAACTTTAGAAGAAATATTAAAAGAATTTTATGGACAGAAAATTATGCAAAAATAATTTTTTAAACTATTTTTTCTCCAAACCTTTCAACATTTTTTGGATCATATGCAGGTATGACAATATCACACGTTTTTCTTAAATACTCATAAGCGTTTAGGCACTCATAAATATTCTCTGCTATACCAATTGGTATATTCTCCTCAAAGTTTCTCGCAACAAACGCTGAGTCAGTTATACAAATTCTCTTTTGACCATTTATCACAATGGATAACGAGCTCCTATGATGGCAACCAGTCCACTTAACGAAGACGTTCTCACTAATGTAATCATCATCAATTAAAACTATCCTATTCCACGCCTTTTCAAATAGATACTCTCTAACGTATCTAGGTAAATATATGTCTCTATTTAAAAAAGGTGAAGGATTAGGATTAACTACATCCTCAAACCATCCTCTTTTAGAGAAGTAAAACTTTGCCTTATCAAATAAGTCAATATTACCTATTGCATAGTCTTGGACTGGGGTTATCACAACTTTTGATATATCTTCTAGTTTAATATTGTATCTAGCTAAATGGTTTTCTATTCTTTGATCTTCGGTAAAGGAGAACTTACATCTATCATTACCAGCCCATTCTCTTAAAAACTTATTCCTTAACGTTAAATCCCTAACTAAACCAGTGTTAATTAAAACATATTCATCTCCATCCTCTATCAAAAAAGAGTAAAACGAAAGCTTCATCCAATTGTTGAACTCTCTCATCCAGAAAACTTCTGCTCCCGGTACTTCTCCATGTTCTCCTACCTTGAACATGAGAACTCTCTTTATCATTTAATATCCTCATCATCTCTCTAATATAAAAATGAAATCCCTGACTAGTTAGTTAAGACTATACTCTATTCCAAAGCCTACTTTATCGTTTAAGTAGAAATATCCATTCTTGGGTCTCGGTGGATTAACCATGAAGTCCTCCATCCATCTATATTTAGTTAAGAACTTAGCCATTGGGCAGATGTGAGGAGGGCATGAAAATAGGAAATGCAGATTATACGGTATGCTAGTGTGAGGAATGACTTGTAATCCATAAGCCTCAGCTAATCCTTGAACTTTCTTAAGAGTGGTAATTCCACCAGACCATAAGGCATCTGGTTGCAAAATCTCTATGCCATAATCTGCTAAAAGTTTAAATTCCTCAACGGTGTAAGCGTGTTCCCCTGCTGCTATGGGAATTCCTATCTCCTTACTTAATACCTTATAAGCATGGTATTCATCTGGTGGTAGTGGTTCTTCTATCCAGCTTAACTCATACCTCTCTAGTCTCTTTAACATTCTTCTAGCGTACTTTAAATTCCAAGCCATCCAAACGTCAGCCATTAGGTCTACATTATAACCTATAGCATCTCTTACAGCTTTAACTAGTTCCTCATTCCTCTCCATCCCCTTATAGCCATCTAATGGACCACAACATAATCTCATTTTCATAGCTTGATACCCTTCTTCTAGATAGCTTAAAGCCTCTTTTCGTAATTCGTTTATATCAGTTGGATGTAAATGACTGGCATAAGCTGGAATTCTCTCCCTAGTCGGACCGCTTAATAATTTATATACAGGCTTTCCAGTCTCTTTACCTTTTAGATCCCATAACATTAAGTCAATTGCACTTATTGCCATCATTACTATCCCTTTTCTGCCAAAAGGTAAGGTTATTCTATAAAGCAAGTCAAAAATTCGTTCGGTTTCATCAATTTCCCTTCCGATTATTACGTTTTTTAACTTCAAAATGATGTCTGCAACCATGTCACTAACTTCTACAATACTTTCCTCATTGTTGTCTGTGACCATTTTAACGAAAGAGACCGTATTATAGCCAGCTGACTCTAGTGGATTTAAGCCCTTTATTTCATAATAATCTGTGGGTTTTGTATAAGGATAAGCCTCTAGATTTGGTTTATAATTCGCCTTAACTAATACGATATCTTTTACTCTCATTCTTAGCTATATTTATTTCTTAAATAGAAAAAAAGTAAACCATACAAGTAAGGTAATAGTTTTATTAACTAAGGTAGCTTATCCGTAAGTTAATCGCTAAATTCGAGTGTAATACCTTTACTTTCTAATGCCTTGCTAACCTTTTCCTTAAGTAGTACCATATTCTCCTCAACCATCTCTAAGGGCTTCATACCGTAGTCTATTAAGAACATTAGCCTTGTTGGTCTAGCTAATTTATAGATATACTCTATCTGGTTAGCTATATCCTCTGGTCCACCTAACAATAAAAGACCGCTTTTATATAACTCATCTAAAGTCCTCCTCTTAGCATATAATCTTGAAAATACGTATCTATGTAAGTAGTCTTTAGATTGTTCTATTGCATCGTGAAAAGACTTTCCTACGTGGGTATGAAATGATAACGATAACTCCTTTTCTTCTAATCCAGAACTTTTCAATCCCTCTCTAAACGAGTTCACAACTTGACTTATGTCATCAAGCTTATCGACAGTAGCATAAGGTATCATCATTAAATTAAATCCTTTCTTGCCAACATGATATGCAGCTTCAGCTCTTAGAACAGCTATCCATATAGGAGGATGGGGCTTTTGTAGTGGTAAGATGTTTATACTTAAGTTTTCAAAATTGAAATACTTTCCGTGAAAAGTTACAGTCTCTCCTCTCATCGCTCTTAAGATTATCTCTAATCCCTCATCAAATATCTCCCTCTTAAATTCAGGGTTAATGCCAAAACCCTGAAATTCATGCTTTAAGTACCCACTACCCATAGCTAGATTAACTCTTCCCTTCGATATAACGTCCAACAATGAATACTCCTCAGCAACTTGAATTGGGTTTTTGAAAACTATCGTAGATACAGCCGGTCCTATTCTAATTTTACTAGTTCTTGTAGCAACATGAGAGAGAAAGACTGGTGTTGAGGGTACGATTCCATAATTTGAGAAGTGATGTTCAGCTATCCAAACACTTTGGAAACCTAACTTCTCAGCAAATTCTATCTCCTTTACTACTTGCT
This sequence comes from Sulfolobus sp. B1, assembly GCF_007050195.1. Taxonomy (NCBI): domain Archaea; kingdom Thermoproteati; phylum Thermoproteota; class Thermoprotei; order Sulfolobales; family Sulfolobaceae; genus Sulfolobus; species Sulfolobus sp. B1. The sequence goes on from NZ_QIMI01000001.1 coordinate 26,624, forward strand.
CGTAATATTCCCCCTTTGATAAACCGCTTTCTGGATAATAATCTACTACCCAAAAGAGTTCAGGTTTTATTTTCATAAGACTAATTTAGGATACATTTAAAATAAACTTTACATTGAAGTGTTTCGATTATATATTTAAATTTGTCCTAAACAATAGATAATATATGGTATTTTACGTAAAGCAGGGAGAATTGCCTAAGAAAAGACACACACTGTTTATGAAAGATGGGAAAATTATTAGAGAAGAAGTCTTTGGTACTGAAACCTTTTTCGGTAGGTACTCATTACTTTATCACTTAAACCCTCCAACTAGGGTGATAAAGCTAGGAGAGTGGAAAAGCTTTAGCATTAAAGAATGGGAAGAATCCGGTTATAGACATCACAAGCTTAGTACGTCAAAACTAGGTAACTCCTCTGATCCATTTATTGATAGGAAGCCTCTCCTATACAATGATGAGTTAGTACTATCCTACGCTAAGCTAGAAAGTAATTCACCTTATTTTTACAGAAATGCAGACTTTGACGAAGTATATTATCTCCACACTGGAGAGGCGAAGTTTGAGAGCGTATTTGGAGAATTAGAGATAAAAGAAGGGGACTATTTATTGATTCCAAGGGGGACAACTTATACTTTCGAGATAAGAAAGCCTTCAGAGTTTTTCATAATAGAGGGAAAGAAGATAGAGGTACCTAAGAGATATAGGAATGAGTATGGTCAACTCATGGAGGGTTCTTTCTATTATTACAGAGATATCAGAACTCCTACACTTAGAACATTTGATGAAAAGGGGGAATATAGAGTTGTGATAAGGAGTGAGAAGGGGTTCCAAGTAGTCTTTGTAGATTATCACCCATTTGACGTAGTGGGATGGGATGGCTATCTATTTCCATTTGCTATTAGCGTATATGACTTAGAACCAATAACTGGGAAAATTCATCAACCTCCAATAGTTTATACTACTTTTACTGGTGAGAACTTTGCAATATGTACCTTCGTGCCTAGGCTTTTCGATTATCATCCGGAGGCTGTTCCAATCTCATATTATCATGAGAACATTGATGCTGATGAAGTGATCTTTTACTCTTCTGGGCAGTTCATGAGTAGGAGGGGAATAACCAAGGGAGATATAACTGTTCATAGGGGAGGTCATGCTCATGGACCTCAGCCCGGAGCCTTAGAGAGCAGTTTAGAGAAGAGAGGTAAACTAAATGATGAAGTAGCAATACTAGTTGAAACCCAAAAAAGGCTAAAGTTAAGTATTTACGCTAAGGAGATTGATGATCCAAATTATCCATTGTCTTGGGTTTAATCCAGGCTTTTTGGAGCTTTAGGATATTTATCCCAAAGTTTTGGATCATGGGATATTATTACCGATGTTCTCGGAACTTTCATCATAGCCTTAAGCTTCTTCATGTTTAGGAAGTATTCCTCAGCGTCACCCAATAACCAACCTTTAGATTCGTAATCTAGTTCTTCTGGTACGTGAAGGAAGTCTCCAGTAAAGACGTAATTATTTTCATTCTTAGTCCTCACTTTAACAACTATTGACCCTGGAGTGTGCCCACCAAATAGGAAGAGCTCTATACCCGGTAATAGTTCAAAATATTCCCCAGTAATAGGCATTATATTCATATTTCTCAACAATTCTAAGTCATCATATACGTAGGGGACTGGTTTGTTCAACCAAGCGTTTAATAATGCAAACTTTAGTTCCTTCTCATGAACTATAATTCCCGGCTTAGAAGATTTGAATATTTCTAAACTCCCAGTGTGGTCTAAGTGTAAGTGGGAGAAGACTATAAAGTGTATATCCTCTGGCTTGAGTCCAATACTCTTCAACTGATTCTCTATCTTATTCTCGTCAGAAAAACTAACTATCGGGAATACGCTCAACGCCATATTAGGCCATTTGGTCTTTGACTTCTCTGAGATCCCAGTATCAAACAATATAATACCATCCTTATGCTCTATTACAGCACTCATAACACTAACGTCAACCCAATTCCTAGGCTTAGGATTAGTCATCTCCTCAACAGTCATAGGTGTAGGTAAAAACCAACCTATATCTGCCCTAATCTTACCGTGATCTAGAAGATAGATTTTATTAACTTGGTTCATAAGACATAATGGCATTTATGATTTATATGTTTTAGTTTGAAAGCATTCTATTTATAAAATACATTTTTATTTTAATTATTATACAATTATAGTGAAGAAAAACATTAGCTCTAAACCTTAGTAAAAATATTTTGAATTTTACAGAGATTTTGTTAACTCATGATCATAGTGAGGTTGTATGGTTATAAAAAATAAATCTCAACCAACCTATTTATTAATCAGTATTACAAAATGAAAGACAAGCCTCGCCCTTTAGGGCTGGGAGGAGTCCAGCTATATTAACACATTCTATAATTCGTTTTATACCTTCAAGATGATACTATACGATTAAAACATCACCTTGATAAAAAAGAGGACACACCATTTAAGATGAGGTTAGATATAACTGAGAGATGAACTAATATTAAATTTACGGTAGGGATTTCGGAAGTCTATTTCGCATTATAAATTAATATACTACCTCTCCATTGACTCTTAGTGAGGACGTAATCTTAGCGGGTGTAGTTAACGTTGAAAGAACTGGGCAATGTAACTCTACTAATTCCTTTAATCTTTTCACTCTCTCTGGATCAGCGTCAGTTTCAATATCAATTGTGTATTTTATATCCGTAAATCCCGCTTGAACTTGTGAAATACCTAGGAACCCTTTAGGATCTAGTTCTCCATCGACTGTTACACTTAACCTCTTTATATTAATTCCTAACTCAGAAGCGTAGACTTGAAAAACTATGCATTGGCAAGAACCTAAGGATATTAAAAGTAACTCTACTGGATTAGGTCCCTTATTACTTCCTCCTAAACTTTCAGGCTCATCTATAGTTAATTTAAATCCCCTCACAGATGCTTCCACATGAAATCCATTAATTAAAGTAGTATTAACCCTAAAATGAGCTTTAGCGTCTTTCAACTTTTTTATATCATCTCTAACCCTTTTAACCACATCCGAAATTTGCGAGTCCATGAATTATGGTTAGTTGCATGAATTTTAAAATTGCAAGAATTATGCAATAAATTATTTTCTAGAAAATAACCTAACTGATTTCCTTTAAAAAGTTCCATTGTAAAAAATTTTTTAGCCTTATGAAGGTTTAAAATACCATTACTATTCCCGGGTAAACTTCCTCTAAGAAGGATTCTGCACCTTTTATATCATCTACGATATCCAATAAGTCCTCTTTCTTTATACCATAAGTAGCTGCAGCTAATGGACAAGCATATATTCTTAATTTCTCGCCATATAACTTTTTAAGCTCAACAAACATATCCGACCAGTCTTGCAATTTACCAGTTTTTATCATTTCTTGTAAGTTTTTAAGAAAAATTTCAACATTAGGACCATACATCTTAGGGTAAATACTAAAGTCTTCTGGATTCAAGCTAGACCAAACTTTTTTAGCTGTGTCTTTTCTGAACGCCACTAATCCCTCATTAACTAGATGCAAGACCACTTTCCAGCCAGAGGATAATGCTGATGCTGCATAAACTGCTACACAACATATCCTATTTGCTGCGCCAGACTGAACAACAATTCCTAATTTTCTTTCTTGGCTCATGAATTATTTTATGATTTTCATTACATTTAAAACTTACGATAAGTGCAACATAATGATCTTAACAGAATATATTATCTAACGCTATTACAAGATACGACTAGCGTGAAATTTCTCTCCCTTAAAAAATATATGCACATATAATTGTAATATAGGTACAAATTGTGGTCATAGTCCAATTTCAAACGTGTGCGTACTTAAGTCTTTCTATATATAAATCACAATTTCATTCACATCAATAAAATTCAATTTATAACAAAATAACAAAATTGTTGTTCAAGAATCTTCATGTATTAATAAATTTATAAAGTATCAATTAATGAATTAAAAAATGTGAATAACCTTGCTTGATACATTCTTAAAAGGGGTTGAGTCCAGAGGCATCAGTATCCTTAAAGACGTAGAAGGATATAGAAGAGATTGGACACCTTTACTAGCTTTGGAGGAATATCTAGGCAAAGATATAGGAAAGCCTATTGCAGTATTAAAGGTGAGCAATAATGATCAAATTTCAGAAATTGTCAAACTTGCAAACAAATATAAAGTATGTTTAGTTCCTTTTAGTGGAGGGTCTAGTGTGGTTGGAGGTGCTTACCATAATAAAGATTGTGTTGTATTGGATTTAAGCGATCTTAATAAAGTAATTGAGTTCAATGAGGAAGATTTAACGGTCACAGTAGAGGCGGGAATAAAGATAAAGGACTTAGAGAGTTGGCTAAACAATAAGGGGTATACGTTAGATTATCATCCCCAATCTTTTTACTTAGCAACTATAGGCGGTGCGATAGCACATAAGGGTTCTGGGTCTCATAGTAGTAGTAATATAGAGGAGTTAGTGTTATGGTTAGAGGTTATACTTCCTAATGGAGAGAAAATCGAAGTTGGTCCAAATAAATCAATAAGGAATTCAATGGGTCCAGAATTAATGCATCTATTTATAGGCTCTGAAGGTAGATTGGGTATAATAACTAAGGCTAAGTTGAGAGTAAAGCCATTAGCTAATTACTATAAAGATTTAGCCTTTTATTTCGACACTTTTGAGGACGCAATAAGGTTTGCTAGAGAGTACACAATACACGTTCATCCTCCCTATAGAGCAGTAATTCATGATAACGAAAGTGGTAGTTACATGTTGGGTTTACCATATTCTATCTCTCTTATAAGGTTAAGAGAATATGACCAAGAGCTAGTAAACGCTGAGGAAAGTATAGTTAAGAAGATAGCGAGATCCTACAACGGTAAGGAAGGTGAGCCAGAGCTGGTTAAAAAGTGGAGGGAAGTCTTCGCTAAAAAATATGAGGAACAGCTACTTTATCTCGTCACACAAGGATATTGGAATGACACATTAGACCTAGCTATTAGTTGGAGCGAATTACCTAAAATGTATCGTGAGTTGAGAAAATCTATAATGTCGTTATCAGGGGTATATAATGTTCTTTCCAGGTTAAGTCACCTTTACATGAATGGCTCTAGCCTATACGTAGTAGTTATATTTAAACAAGACCCAGAATTACTTGAGAAGATATGGGAGACTACAGCCAAAGTTGTATTAAAATACGGTGGGACTATTTCACATCATCACGGAGTAGGATTTTTAAAGAAGAAATGGATAGGCGAGGAAAAGAAGGACGAAATTAGATTATTTAATATCATCAGAAATTACTTAGATGAAAATGGAGTGATGAATAAGGGAAAGCTTATTGATTAAGGAGAAGGCTGGTTATTTATTAATATGTTTCATGTTATTCATTTTTATAGTAATAAAACTTATAATTAACAGATAACAATCATCATATATGTTACAGCCCAAAGAGATGGAAGTACTATTATATAAGGTTCCCTCGAGACATATTCAAGAAAACGCTATAGCGAGATTTACTGCATATGAATGGACAGTAGTCAAAATAAGGTTTTCTAATGAAATTGAAGGACTAGGATGGACTTATACTCAAGGGAGAGGAGGTAGTGCGGTATTTCATCTAATAGCGGATTATTGGGCTAAGGAGATTTTAAGCTCTCCCTCAATTGATCCCGAGACATTAAATAAAAAAGTCTGGTCTCTTTCTTACTCTTATGGCTTAGAGGGTATCAGTAGAATAGCTTATTCAGCAATAGACATCGCATTATGGGATGCACTAGCTAAAGCTCATGATATGCCATTGTATGAATTACTGGGAGGACCAAAGTCTCCTAAAGTGAAAGCTTATAGAAGTGCAATAGATTTGAACTTCTCCTTAGAGGAATTAGTTGATGATATAAAAAGGTTTAAGGCTCAAGGATTTAAAGCGTTCAAGATAAAGGTGGGTAAGCCAAAGTTTGAGGAAGATGTAGAGAGAATAAAGGCGGTAAAGGAAGTTATAGGGGATATGCCTCTAATGGTAGATGTTAATAGAGGATGGTCCTATCAAGAAACTGTGAGAAGAGGGAAGGTACTGGAAGAATTGGGAGTTTATTGGTTAGAAGAACCTATCGAAGCTGATCTTCTAGATCAGTATAAGCAATTGAGGGAAAAGTTAGATATACCAATAGCTGCTGGTGAAAGCTTATATAATGGATATGAGCAAGCTAGATTAATATTAGACAAATGCGTTGATATAGTTCAACTAGACGTTCATAGGTCTGGAGGTATAACTGAGTGGATGAAATATGCTAGGATTGCAGAAGCCTTAGGATTACCTATGGCTCCGCACTTCGGTGAAGAAATCTCAGTTCAAGTACTTTCAGCAATAAAGAATTCATTATTTCTAGAGCATCTACCCGGAAGTAATCTAAATGATAGTGGTGTATTAGCTTCTACACTGAAGTTCGAAGAGGGATACGCTATTCCTCCTAATAAGCCTGGTCATGGAATAGAATTTGATTGGGAAAAAATCTCTAAATACGAAGTAGATAGAAGAAAAGTTAGCTAATTTTTCCCTCGTATAAAAATGCTTTTCGTAAAAAAATTATTCATTTAGCTTACTCTTTGCCCACTCTAAAATACCTCCACTTCTCATGACGTCTAAAATAAAAGGAGGCATAGGAGTACTATTAAAAGTCTTATCCATAATTTTAATTTCGCCAGTATCTACGTTAATTTCCACTTCAATGTCAGTTGACTTAACAAAAGATCCTATTACTTCCCTTCCCTTCATCAAACTATTTAAATGTTCTACAGCTTCTGGGGAGATGAATATTGGAAGTCCTACATTTATCGCGTTTCTAAAGAATATTCTCGCAAAACTCTTAGCTATTACCGCACTTATCCCTAAAGCTTTAAGACCTATTGCTGCTTGTTCTCTCGATGAGCCACTGCCGAAATTTTTACCAGCAACCATTATATCCCCCGGTTTAACACGTTTTACGAAATCAGGATCTACTCCCTCAAAAATGTGTTTTGCGACTTCCTTAGGATCTGTGATAGTCAAAAACCTACCCGGAATTATTACGTCAGTATCAACATCATTTCCTACTACGTGAGCCTTACCCTTAAATATCATTTCTTTCACCCATATACAAACTTTTTAACTTCATCCCAGTCTGCAACTTTTCTAGGATCCGTGATGTATCCCGTTATTGCAGAAGCTGCAGCTACCATAGCATTTGCTAAATATACTTCTGCCTTAGCTGAGCCCATTCTACCTCTGAAATTTCTATTTGTGGTAGTAATTGCTACTTCGCCATCTGCTAATAAGCCCATATGACCTCCGAAACACGCTCCACAAGTAGAATGAGATACTTGGGCACCTGCGTCAATAAATGTATCGATAAGACCCTCTTTTATGGCTTGTTTATACACGTTACGAGTAGCTGCCATTATAATTAACCTAACGTCCTTAGCGATCTTCTTGCCTCTAAGAATAGCCGCAGCTTGTCTCAAATCCGTTATTGTTCCGTTTGCACAATTTCCTATATATATTTGATTAACTGGTATTCCCTCGACGTCTTTGACATTCACAACATTACCCGGGGAATGAGGCTTAGCTATCAAAGGTTCTAAACTAGTGATATCATACTCATGAACCGCTACATACTTAGCATCGTTATCCGCTTTCACTAGACTGCTTACTTCACCTAAATAAGTCTTACTCCAATTTATTACAACCTCATTAGGCTCAAATATTCCTGCTTCAGCTCCAGCCTCTATAGCCATGTTTGCTACATGCATATACTCATCTATATTAAAATTAAGTAGAGCAGGTCCAGAAAACTCCATAGATTGAAAGTTTGCTCCATCTACTCCTATATCACTTATAGCATGTAATATTAAGTCCTTTCCAGTGATAAATGGTGGTCTTCTTCCTTTAAATATGAATAATTGGCTTTCAGGTACCCTAAACCATAAGTAACCTAATGCCATGGCTACTGCTATATCAGTTGCACCAAACCCTGAACCATAAGCATTAAATGCTCCATATGTTGTAGTGTGGGAATCCCCTCCAATGATTAAATAACCTGGCTTAACCAATCCCATTTCTGGTAATAACGTATGTTCTATTCCAGATCCTATCTCGAAGAACTTGTTAGCTCCTTGCTCTTTAGCGAAATCCCTCATTACTTTATTGTTTTGAGCTGCCTCCAGAGAAGGAGGAGGTTCAAAGTGATCTAAAACTAGAACCAAACTGTTTACATCCTTAACCCTTTTCGCCCCAATACTCTTAACTTGCTTTATAGCCAATGGACCAGAAACGTCATTGAGTAATATCACATCTGGCTTAGCCAGAATTATTTCGCCAGGCTTTATTTCATTACGCTTTTCAACTAAATGGGCTTGTAATATTTTCTCCGCTATAGTCTTACCCACTTCTCTCAACCTCTTTCTTCAATGCTTCTAAAGCAGCTTCAGCTACCTTCATGTCTTCAGTGTAATGCCCCCCGCTGACACCAATTCCTCCTACAATTTTACCGTTTAACACTATTGGATATCCTCCTCCAAATATTATTAGTCTATTAATACCAGATGGAGCACCTAATGCTAAAGGTGGATCATTCTTTATGAAGTCATACCATTGGTGGGTAGGCATTCCAAAACCAACTGCAGTATAAGCTTTATCAATAGCAACTTGAACGCTTAAAAGAGGTGCACCATCCATTCTCAAAAAGGACTTAAGAACACCGCTCTCATCAACTATTGCTATAACGAATGACTTTCCTATTTCCTTAGCTTTTTCTGTAGCAGCTTTTATCATAACCATAGCCATATCATCGGAAATGCTCTCTTTAGTGAAAGTTGTCTTCACTTTCTCACCCTAGTAACATATTTCTGCTCTAATTTTTGTACTTCTGGAACGCCTATAAATTCTACAAATTCGTTGAAATTTACCATTTTATCTAGTACGTTTAATGGTAGACCGTCTACTTTCATTCTCTCAAGAACTTCCTTCATTGCCTTAAATGCTGTGAATAGCGTTACTACTGGTACTATAACGAGTTTATAACCTAATTCCCTTAGAGTCTTTAGATCTATTAAAGGAGACCTTGTACCTTTTCCTGCCCAATTGTATAATAAAGGAATACCCCTAAGTTCCTTTGCAATCCTCTCTATCTGTTCAACATTTTCTGGGGCTTCAACGAACAACATATCTGCTCCTGCCTTATAATATTCCTTAGCCCTCTCTAGAGCTGAGTCAATTCCCTCCACGGCAATAGCATCAGTTCTCGCTATTAGGAGGAAGTTAGGATTCCTTTTAGCATCTCTACCTGCTCTAATCTTTTCTACCATTTCTTCAAGGGGTATTAGTTCTTTACCAGTTAAATGTCCACATTTCTTTGGAAAAGTTTGATCCTCGATATGTAAACCAGACGCCCCGGCATCCTCATACTCTCGAATAGTTCTAATGATGTTTATTGGATTACCGTAACCGGTGTCAGCATCAGCTATTAGCGGAACGCTAATTACTCTGGCAATCCTTTTAACGTTATCTACCATCTCACTCATAGTGATTAATCCGACGTCAGGGTAGCCTAACATGCTAGCTGCTGTTCCAAATCCTGTCATGTAGACACACTCAAATCCCATCGCTTCTATTAGTCTAGCACTTAATGCATCATATGCCCCTGGGCAAACCAATATATCTTTAGATTCCAATAATTTCCTTAGGTTATCTGGTCCATTAATTTTATCTCTTAGAAGGACCCCTCCCATATAGTATCATATAAACACCAGATTAATAAGTTTTTTAAGTAATAAAATTAATGACGCGAATGCATTAAATTGATTGTCTTGAAGGGCAAACTCTTTTGGCTGGATGAGATCGGCTAAGAGATTATAATATTTATTCTGACTTTACAAAATAATGGAGGTTACAAAATAAGGGAGGTCCCTCCAGTAGGAAGGAAGCAAGACTCAAATGGAAAAATTATGATCTATTAGACTACTAGGGGAGATCATTAAGTCTACGTTTTCATTTACAATTTTAACTGTCTCAGTAGCTGGAGAATATGATGGGCTATCCATTAAAGGATTAATCCACATAGATAAAAAGCACCTTTTTTTGATATCCTTTAATTCTCTTTTTAATAGTTCTAGATTACCTAAATCCCATGCATCACTGAAAATAACTACACTGCTTCTTCTATTTAAATAATAACCGTAACGCCTCTTTAACTCTTGCAAGGCTTCTCCTATTCTCGTACCACTCCCATAAGAAATTGTCGACGAAATACTTCTTAGATTTATTAGATTCAAGCTGGTTACTTGAAAGAAGTTAGTTACTCTTTTTACGTCTGTACTAAAATAGAATATTTCAGTTTTTTTCTCCATCCTCTTTAAGAAGAAAGATAGTAGTAAACTTTCCTTAAAGAAATCTATCATTGAACCAGAGACATCGCATAACAAAATTATATTAGATTTTAAAATTTTTCTTTTAGATTTTATTATAATTGGATAATCACCTTCGTACTTCGCTTCTCTTCTTAGTGTCCTTTTAATATCTAATGTCCCAATTTCCTTTACCTTAAATCTATGCCCTTGATAACTTAACGTAATCTCTCTAATATTATTTGCAATATTCCTCCACTTCGTTATATCGTTGATATCTACTTTAAAATTCTCTAACTTTGCTTTAGCCTCTGAAGGGCTGTAGATGAACAGCGTTTTGCTTTCACTGAGGTACTGTTGGGTCACAACGTTTCCGAATACTTTTTGGCTTTGACTACGCTTTTCCTCATTATTGATGAGTTGAAAATTCTTTAAGAGAGTAGCTTTAAGTATTGCCTTTAGAGTAAAGGGATCCCTATCCTTTATAACTCTTATTGCATTAATTGCGTCAAGAGTTTCATCAATACCTACATTCCTTCCCATTTCCCTTAATACGTTAGCTATCTTGACTATCAATTCTTCCTCTCTCATTTTTACTCACGAAATGTCTTATATCTTCCTCATCCTTAAGTAGAGTAGTTATGAGTTGTTTTATGGTATCATAGTCTATATTTTTTACATTAAGAGTTAGTATTGCATTAACAAAGTCAATAGTTTCGGACACTCCAGGTTTATGAATTATTTCATCATCATTCCTAAGTTCATTCACTATTCTTATAGCTGACTTAACTACATCCTCTCTTACATTAGGAACTTTTCTCTTTATTATCTCTAGTTCTCTTTCTTCTTTAGGATATGATAGATTTAAGTATATACACCTTCTTCTTATGGCATCTGATAGATCTCTAGTTTTGTTGGACGTTATAAATACGTAAGGTACGCTGTTAGCCTTTATTGTACCTAATTCAGGAATTGTAACTTGGAATTCCCCTAAAAACTCCAATAAAAATCCTTCAAATTCCGGCTCAGCTCTATCTATTTCATCTATGAGTAATACTACCCTTTTATCTGACCTTAATGCCCTTAATAGTGGTCTTTCGAGCAAGAACTCTTCACTGTATATTCTCTTCCTTATCTCATTCTCGTTATTTAATTGCTGTAGCATCTTTATTTCCAGCAATTGTCTAGGATAATCCCACTCATAGACTGCTTGAGAATAGTCTAATCCCTCATAACATTGAAGTCTAACTAACTGTAAATTTAATGCCTTTGCTATAACTTTGGCTAGTTCAGTCTTTCCACATCCTGGTGGTCCTTCAATCAATAAAGGTTTTTCTAATTTTAATGCTAGAAATACAGCTACAGCTGCTTCCCTCTCTATTACGTAATTATGGTCCGATAATAGTTTAATTAGTTCATCAACACTATTGATCATTTTATTTCACTTAAAAAAAGGGTTAAAATTTATTCATCTGAGGCTATCCCCTTATCCTTAAGTATTTTCCATACTTTCCAAGGCCATATAGGCATATCAATGTGCTTAACATCTAAATGAGATAAGGCATCAACTACCGCGTTTACAAATGCTGCTGGAGACCCGACTGTAGCAGATTCTCCTACCCCCTTAGCTCCTAATGGATGATGAGGAGATGGTGTTATGGTTTTATCTAGTTCCCACTTCGGTGTTTCCACAGCTGTGGGTATTAAGTATTCAGCGAAACTTCCCCCATAAATATTTCCATTCTCGTCGTAACGTATTTCCTCCATGAATGCTGTACCAAATCCCATAGTCAAAGCTCCCATAATTTGACCATCAACAATTACTGGATTTATAATGTTTCCACAGTCATCAACTGCTACAAACCTCCTAACCTTGACTTGCCCGGTTCCTTTGTCAATATCAACAACGCAGATATAAGCTCCGAATGGGAAAGTCATATTTGGGGGATTATAATATGTAACAGCCTCTAGTCCAGCTTCTAGATTAGGTGGAGGATTAGTATATGCAGCTAACGCAACTTCTTGAATAGTCTTAGATTTTTCTGGATAGCCCTTTACATAAAACTTACCTTTCTCAAATACAATGTCCTCTTCTCTCGCTTCTAATAGGTGTGCAGCTATCTTCTTAGCCTTGTCTAATATTTTCCTAGCTGATACTGCAGCTGCTGCCCCAGCAGTTGGAGTACTACGACTTGCATAAGTACCTAAGCCATATGGGCAAGTATCCGTATCTCCCTCTTCGACAATTATATCCTCAACTGGAATTCCTAAAATTTCAGATACTATTTGGGCATAAGTTGTTTCATGTCCTTGACCTTGTGCTCTAGTTCCAAATCTGGCTATTACCTTACCAGTGGGATGAATCCTTATTTCAGCGCTCTCAAACATCTTTATTCCCACAATATCAAACAAGTCAGCTGGTCCTGCTCCTACTATTTCGACAAAAGTGCTTATCCCAATCCCCATTAATTCCCCTTTCTTCCTCTTCTCCTCTTGTTCCTTCCTCAGCTCATAATAACCTATTTTTTCCATAGCTTTCTTCAATGCAGCAGCGTAATTGCCGCTATCATACGTCCAACCTAATGCAGACTTATATGGGAATTTCTCTGGTGGGATGAAGTTCTTTAACCTTAACTCAGCAGGATCCATTCTCAATTCATGAGCTAGTATATCAACTAGCCTCTCAATAGTATATGATGCTTCAGTTACCCTAAATGAACATCTATATGCGATACCTCCAGCAGGCTTATTAGTGTAAGCTCCAGTTACCTCGACGTAGGCAGACTTCATGTCATAAGCTCCAGTGCAAATACTGAATAGACCTGCAGGGAACTTAGATGGATTTGCGTCACCATAAAAGGCTCCGTGATCACTTATCACCTTAATCCTCAACGCTAGTATTGTCCCATCCTTTTTAGCTGCTAATTCTCCATGTATGTGAAAGTCTCTCGCAAAAGCTGTGCTTCTCATATCCTCAGATCTAGTATTTATCCACTTAACTGGTCTTCCTAGTTTTATTGATGCATAAGCTGAAACTACGTAACCGGGGTATACGTAAACTTTCCCTCCAAACCCGCCTCCTATGTCTGGTGAGATTATCCTTATCTTATTTTCTGGTATTTTAGTAACTAGTGAGAACACTGTTCTAACGACGTGAGGAGCTTGAGTTGTCATCCATAATGTCAACTTACCAGAAACTGGATCATAATGTGCCACTGATCCAACTGGCTCCATATAAGCTACGTGTAATCTTTGATAGTAGAAATCTTGACTTACTACAACATCAGCCTCTTTAAACAATTTATCTGTAAGTTCTTTGTCTCCAGCTTCCCATTTAAAGACTAAATTGGACTTCTTATCGGGTCTTACAATGGGCGAATTTGTTTCTAAAGCTTTCTTAGGATCAATAACTGGTTCTAAAGGTTCATATTCGATTTCAATTTGATTAGCTGCATCTAAAGCCTTATACTTATCTTCTGCTATAACCGCTACAACTTCCTGTCCTTGAAACACTACCTTATCAGTAGGTAATACCATCATTTTATCTCCCATAAGGGTTGGTATCCACGATAATCCCGCTTTTTCTAGTTCTTCTCCAGTTATTATGTCGATAACTCCTGGCATCGACTTAGCCTTTTCTATATCTATTCTTTTTATTTTCGCGTGAGCATAAGGACTTCTAACAAAAGCTAAGTAAACCATTCCCGGTAATTTTATATCATCTACATAAGTTCCCTTACCCATTAAGAATCTCATGTCTTCCTTACGCCTTATTTTATGACCCATTCCATGAACTCCAACAGGAGGTAAAGTTTCCTCTGCCATCTAAGCCCCACCTCTCATCTTTTCTGCTGCATACTTAATTGCCTCAACTATATTCTGATATCCAGTACATCTGCAAAGATTTCCCGATATTCCCCATCTAATTTCCTCTTCTGTTGGATTAGGATTCCTCATGAGTAATTGATAAGCTGCCATTATCATTCCCGGCGTACAGTAACCGCATTGTAAACCATGCTTAACCCAAAATCCTTCTTGTATGGGATGAAGCTTTCCGTCTTTAGCCAAACCCTCTATGGTTAATACTTCTTTGCCATTTGCTTGAACTGCAAATATCGTGCAAGATTTAACAGCCTTACCATTCAAGATAACTGTACATGCTCCACAATTTGTAGTATCACATCCTATGTGAGTCCCAGTTAAACCAGCTATATCCCTTATGAAGTGGACTAATAGTAATCTAGGCTCTATATCAGCCTCATAAGGTTTGCCATTTATCGTTATTTTAACGTGGACAGCTTTAACCAATTTCACACACCTCCTAAAGCCTTTCTTAATGATTGTTTTATCGCCCTAACTGTTAGCACTCCAGCCATAGCCTTTCTGTATTCAGCTGGAGGACCAAACGGTTCTTCAACTGGTTGAATTGTATCACTCACTACTTTGCCTACTTCTTTAATCAAGTTATCGTTTATCCTACTTCCTCTTAACATCTCTTCAGCTTTATAAGCCTTAACTGCATTATTACTCGCTCCACCAATCCCGATTCCTACCTCTTTCACAGTTCCATCATAATCTACGGATATATTTACAGCTGATGCAACTATTGCGAAGTCGCCTACTCTTCTCTCTAATTTTATATAACTTCCACCATTCCTTGGTTGTTGAATTGGAATCCTTATTTCGGTCAAGATCTCATCTGTTCTCAATGCGGTTTGAAATGGTCCTAAAAAGAAGTCTTTAGCCTTAATAACTCTACTTCCAGACAAACTTGTAGCCACGAGTTCAGCATTGTAAGCTAGCATCACAGAAGGTAAGTTATTTCCAGGATGATTATAACATACATTACCTCCTACAGTTCCCCAGTTTCTTACCGTAGGATCGGCAATATGCTTGACAGCTTCATGAAGTAATGGGTATTTATTTCTTATTAAGTCGGAATACTCTAAGTCTGAATATCTAGTTAATGCTCCGATCCTCAAATAACCTTCTGACTCGCTAACATAAGATAGATTTGGTATGTTATTTATATCTATGACGTACTTAGGAGAAATGATTCTTAACTTCATCGCTATTATTAAACTTTGACCTCCTGCCAGTATCTTTGCGTCATCTCCGTATTTAGATAATAGTTCTAGTGCCTCCTTAAGGTCGTTAGGCGAGAAATAGTCAAATTCTGCAGGATACATCAAATTATCTTATTTTTGCAAGTTAAAAAAGCTTTGCTATCAAGGAAAACTTTGCATTTTTTATTATTTAATATAATTTTTAGGATTAGACTCGAAACTGTCTTTACAATGCTTACTACAGAAATAGTAAACCTTACCGTTAAAAGTTGAAAAGTAAGGAGACGACTTAGATACAGACATACCACAAACTGGATCTTCAAATATTTCATACTCATTTTTCGCCTTAGCCTCTTTTCCGACCTTTATAATCTCAGCTAGGATGCTTACAGCTATCTCATCGGGAAATACGGCGTTTATATCTATACCAGCGGGAATCTTAATCCTTGATATCAAATCCTCTCCATATCCCTTACTCCTTAGGTAAGATAAAATCTCTTCTCCTCTCTTTCTACTAGCTACGACTCCTATATACTTCACGTTAGAGTTGAGTAATGCTTCAGCGAATTCATGATCTCTCTCGCCCATAGTGGCAATTAACGCAAACGAGTTTTTACTAACCTTAACTTGATTAATTTCACCTGGATCACTAACTTTAATTAGACTAAATCCCATATCAGCCCCTAACTTCTCTAGATAGTGAGTTATAGGATTATCCCCGGCTATTATTATCTCTCTTTTACCTACCATAGGCTCGATATATAAATAAACTGTACCACCATGACAAGTCTTTAAATGTAAAAATTTTGGAACCCTCATATTAATTACTTCTAATGAATTCTTTATTATCTCTTCTTTAATGCAAAAACCACCAATCCAACCCTCATATGAACCATCAGATTTAACGATAAGTTTATTCCCAGCTTTTAATGAACTTGGACCTTCAGCATTTACCACTTCTACTACTGCAAATTCCTCTCCTTTTTCCATTAACTCTTCAACTCTCTTTATGAAGTCAAGAGAACCCATGAAATAACCTTTATATTGTTGGCTTAACATGATCTTCCTATAGTTTATTTTTTGAAGCCAAATATTTAAGTCTTGACCATCACATCATTATTTACCTTTTATAATTAATTTTTGCTCATTCGGAGTATGGATAACAATTTCTTTACCTCCTTAAAATTTTATTCTCACTTATGCTTATGAATTTCGAGTAAATTGTGGAAGAATGTTTTCAGTCATCTTGCTGAGTTCCATGTAAAGTCCATGCTTAATAGTTTTAAACTTTTTAGATCTACTAATCTCTTGTCAAACCTTTGTATTAGACCAAGAGACGTAAACTGATGCCTTATCGTACATCCTTATCTCTGCCAATTTAAAATTACGTGAACGGGCTGATCACTCATATCTTTTTAGAGGATTTGAATAACAAGAGTGTGAAGAGTTTACCAATAGATAGGCTTTATCTCGTACAATGCCGACGTGTTCAATATTGGATTAAATGGAGGCTAAAAAGTATGGTCTTAGAGTTGCTTATGTTATCCCTAGTTTTCCTCTACTCGTTGCCCAAAGTGTAGTAAGGATATGAAAGGGGTTGGTTATAGATACTTTCATTGTGTTAATTGTGGCTATGAGAACGTTAGGGAAGTTATTGCAATAATGAACCTTTATGGTTCTCTGAGCCTCTCGACGCATGGGAGATGTAAGCACGAATCGATGAAGGAAACCTCCCTAGGGGGAAGAAGTTAAACCATCATTCCTATATGAGAAATTTTTTATTTATATTCATATATAAGTTAATGCATGAAAAGAAATGTTTTAATTTCAACAGAGATCTCACATGATAATTGCTGGACGGAAATTACCCAAAAATATGATGTCAAAATAAAGTTGATAGATCAGAACTTTCTTAATGACAGATGGTTCTCTTCTACGATACTAATTATAGGAAAGGATTCTAAAAGCTTCATAAGTAGTATGAGAAAATTTAGTAAATTAAAAATTAGCAAGATAGAGAAGATAAGTGACTTAGGTTATTTATTAGAATTCCTTTATGGTAAAGATAATGCCGTCTCTAAACTTTTGAAAAAACATGACGCAATCGTAATCGAACACAAGATAAATGATGGATTAGAGAGATGGAAATTTATAATACAAGAAGGTAATTTGGGTACCCTTAAAGAGGAGTTAGATAAGAGAGGAGAGATCAGAAAGCTATACTCCATGAGGTTTGAGGAATTAGGATTAAGTCAGAGAAATATACAGATATTAAGAGATGCGTATAAGTTAGGATATTTTGATACTCCCAGAAAAATAAGCATTTACGAGCTATCTGAAGCCTTAGGTATTAAACCTAACACCCTCATATATCACATAAGAAGAGCGGAGAAATCAATCCTAAAGGCTTTCCTCGATGATCAGTTTGACATATTTTAAGGATTTTTAAATGTGAAGAATATATAATCATATTATTCGTTACTTAAATTATGAGTAATCTAAAAATAGATCTAAGAAAGTATGGCACTGATGACTACTATATATTATATTCGAAATTTAATTAGGAAATTCCAGAGTATTTCAATACGGGAGAGGCTATTTCTAAGCATAGAGAAAGCACTACTATTATATATAGAGATGCTGACCTCCTCCCAGCCCTAAAGGACAAGGGTTCTGCTGAGGTCTAAAGCATTACTCCCCTTTGCTACTCCATTTGACGTTACGAGGAAGGAAATAGGTTTTTTCAACGTGCCTACAACTTTCTTTATTGCCTTCTTCATTATATACCGTTAACGTCACTGCGTATGACCTAAAGGGCAATTGATAACTCCCCTAGGCTTCCCACTCACTTCAACGTCATGGAAAGCACAGAAACGTGAAGTATTGTATTCAACAACTAGAAACACCTTTATGCCGTATTCATAGAGCTTGTCAACTATAGCCTCGATGAGTTTACGATAAGACCAAATATTCAGATTGAACTTATTACCTTGATAGCAGTAAAATTGCCAGATACTATAGCATTATAAGAATCCAGAGGCTACAGCTAATAAAATTTGAGGAGGATTTTTGCTAACTGGTGATATGGGTTGGAGGGATGAATATGGTTTAAGAGCTGAAGCGATTTCTTGATAAAGACCTTAAGTAGGAGTAGATAGAGCAAACTTTCAATCTATGGAGTTTTCTAGACCTACTCTGCTTAATTTTAATATAGATGAGTATATACATGTAGCGAATATAGAGTCGGACCGGAGGAAATAGAGTTTATAATTAACCAACATCTGGCTGTTCTCGAATCAGCTGTTATTGGAAAAGAAGACCCTGTGAGAGGTTGAGATCATAAAAGCGTTTATAGTGTTAAAGACTGGTTACGAGCCCAGTGAGAAAATTAAGCAAGAGATTGTCGAATTAGTTAAAAGTAGTTATGTATGCATATCCTAGGGAAGTTGAATTTGTTACTGAAGACAGAGTCCGGTAAAATTAAGAGAGTTGAATTGAAAAGAAGGGTTAACTTGCAGAGTTAAAAGTCCTCAACTATTTTATTATTTTTCCATTGAAGTTTTATTATTTTCTTTAGCTAATATCTTTCTATGGAAAACGCTTTGGAACAACTTCTTTATAATCTGAATATAGAGAAAGGCAGTAACGGTACATTTTTTAAGATAAAGAGAATGGATGAATTGAAAAATCTAATCCAGAAGGGGTTTGTAATTCAGCTATCTAAGGTTTTATATAATGGCTGGTTCATTAAAACTCATGGTCCAGTTCACATGTCAAGATTGACTACTTATAGAGATGCAAAAAGGAAGTATAAGGATAAGGATATACCAGAGGGAACGGGGTTTGCCACTATGAGGTTAAGCCTATGTGACCATTCTGGTACTCATTTAGATGGTTTAAATCACGTTTCAGAAAGGGGAGAGCTATTTGGAAAGATAAAAATTGAGGAGGTTGAAGAAGATATAGAAGGTTTCAATACTTTGGATATAACATCTATACCTCCCATCATAACTAGGGGAATACTATTTTATACTCCTAAGGATAGAGTGGAAGAAGTGACGGTAAATGACCTAAAGAACGCTCTAGGAAATATAAAGGTTGAAAAGGGGGACGCAGCGATAATATATACGGGTTGGAAAGATTACACTGATGAAGAACCGGGTATAGGCCTAGAAGGTGCTAAATGGTTAGCGGAAATGGGCTTTAGACTAGTTGGGAATGATTCTCCTAGGAGCGAATATATAACGAGAGGTACTAAGGATTTCTTCCCCGTTCATAGATTCCTCATAGCTCAGAACGGAATTTTGCTTATAGATAACATGTATTTAGATGATTTAGTTGATAGTTTACAAGAGGAGAAGAGAAAGGATTTCTTATTAATAGTTATTCCGCTAAGGCTTAGAGGTGCAACTGCATCCCCGGTGAATCCTATAGCTATCATATGATTAAAATTTTTTAAATTAAATCTTGTTAATCATAAATATTTTTTAATAGTAACTGATGTAAGATTTTTAATCTTTATATCCCGTAGTATCTTGTGTGGATATCATGGTCTCAATGAAAACAAAGGCAATAATAAGTACAACGTTAGGAATAGGATTCGAGTGGTATGACTTCTTTTTATATGGACTGTTATCAACTATAATTGCTAGGGAGTTCTTTCCTTCATCAGTTCCATTATTATCATTACTGCTAACATACTTAGTCTTCTTTATAGGATTTTTAGGTAGACCACTAGGAGGCATAATCTTCGGCTATCTAGGGGATAAGTACGGTAGAATTTATTCACTAATATTTACCCTATTATTTGCTGGCTTAAGTTCACTTATTGTAGCTATACTTCCAACCTATTATCAGATTGGAATTATTGCTCCAATACTTCTTGCTGTGATGAGATTGATAGATGGGATAGGGTTAGGAGGCGAATGGGGTGGATCGTTTTCTCTAACTTCAGAATACGTAAGCCTTAATAGGAGAGGATACTATTCTGGCATATTACAAGCAACAGTGTCAATAGCAACATTACTCATTTCAGCTCTATCGATTCTGCTAACAAGTATATTAGGTGCTAATGGTTTTGATACAATAGGCTGGAGGATACTTTTTGCAATAGGTTTCGTAATAGCTATTTTAGCTGTAATCATTAGGCTTAGAATAGAGGACTCACCAGTGTTTAAAAAATTACAAGATAAGGGTAAAATAGAGAGAAATCCATTATTTAAGGCAGCAAAAGGTTATTGGAAGTATATAATAGCTGCATTGTTCCTAGTTGGGATATTTAATGGTGTATGGTATTACGTAAACTATACCCTTTCAATATCTTATGCTACGTCTCTAGCTAAGGAATTCCATTACCCGGCAGTGTCCTTAACTGTTGTAGACTTTGCAATTTTAATAGTATCAATAATAGGAATTTTTGCATCTCCTCTATTTGGTCTACTATCTGATAAAATAGGAAGAAAATATCAAATGTTAATCGATGCGGTATTTGGGATAATATTCGCCTATTTCTACTTCTCTATGTTAAGGAGTGGGAATCCAGAATTAGTGATTACGGCAATAACAGTTTCAGGTTTGTTTGTATACTATTTAGCTGGAGCTATTACACCGGCTGTACTAGTTGAACTATTCCCTCCACAAGTTAGATATACCGCAATTTCAATGGCTTATCAGATAGGTGTAGGGCTTTTAGGAGGAAGCTCTCCCTTATTATTAACTTATTTAATAGGAGTTACACATGATATTAATATGCCAGTATATTACATGATAGGAACGGGAATAATAGCGTTAATAGCTACTTTAGTAATAGGGGAAACTAAAGGAAGGAGTTATGAGGGGGAGGAAGAAATAGCTACTACTAGGTGAGAAAATGAAATGGACTAAAATAGGTGTAATAGTTCCATCCTCCAACACTACAGTAGAGAGAGAATTTAACAGAGTATTCAAAGAACCAGATTTTACAGTTCATACTTCAAGGATTATTCTGCCAGATGTCACATTAAAATCATTGGAGGAAATGGAAAAGGAAACTGAGAGAGCATCAATAGAACTAAAGACTGCTAAAGTTGACATAATAGCTTACGCTTGTACCACGGGCAGTTTATTTAAGGGACCTAATCATCATGAACTTATAAAGAGAAGGATAGAGGAAAAAACTGGAATAAAGGCTGTAGCTACGTCTGGGTCAGTAACTAAAGCTTTAAGAGCGTTAGATGCAAGTAAAGTCCTGGTGGTTACTCCTTACATAGAAGAGCTGAATGAGAAAGAGAAACAATTCTTAGAAGCTAATGGCTTTGAAGTTGTGAACATAAAAGGAATGGGTATAGTTGATAATACTCAGATTGGCAAACTTGAGCCAGATTATAGTTATAGCTTCATATTAAATGTGGCTAAGAGTACAAATAAGTATGATGCTCTCTTCATCTCTTGTACTAACTGGAGAACCTTTGAGATAATAGATAAACTTGAAAAAGAGTTAAATAAGCCGGTTATAAGTAGTAATAGTGCTACACTATGGGATATTGTTAGAAGACTTCAAGTTGATGTACAAGTAAAATTGGGAACTTTATTCTTAAAGTGACTTTTTTCCTCAAAAACTGTTAGGGTATTACCACTTGTCTTCCCAAAACTTTTCCGCTCTCAAGATCTCTCAAAGCTTCGTTTAACTCCTCTAAACTTCTTTTTATCACGAATGGTTTTATCAAATTACGTTCTACTAAACTCATCAACTCACCTAGTTCGTTGAAGGTGCCATAATTACTTCCCACTAGTTTATATTCCCAAACTACTGATTCAAATGTTGGTATTGATAATTTATCCCCTTCCATACCTACTTCAATTATAACTCCATTACTTTCGAGAGTTTTAGCTATTCTCATAGTCGATTCCTCATTTCCAACGAAGTCAATTGCTACACTAACATCCTTAACGTTCAACTCCTCTGGTCTCATGCCTATCCCTCCTAACTCCTCTATTAGATTTAATTTTTCTTTAGATCTAGTAACAACGTAGACTTTAAGATAAGGAGCTAAAGCTTTAATTATTTGCAAAGCGTAAATTCCTAATCCTCCAAAGCCATAAAGTATTATACTTGAGTCAGCTTTAGCGTATTTTAAAGCCTTTTTGACTGCTGAGTAAGAAGTTAGACCTGCGTCAGCTAAGGGTGCAGCAAGTATTGGATCCACATTTATCTTATATAGAAACATAAAGTTAGGGATGTAAAGGTACTCAGAGAAACCACCATAATAATATGACTGTCCCGGGATAGCTTGATTTCTGCATAACATATATTTGCCTTGCCTGCAGTATTTACAAGTTAAGTCTCCCCAAACCGCATAAACTATTACTTTATCTCCCCTCTTGAGCCCCTTAACATCTTCTCCAACTTCTACAACAGTTCCAGCGTTCTCGTGACCTAAGACAAAAGGTAATTTGAATCCTGGTCTGGGTTCTGTCCCCTTCCAAAGTCTTAAATCAGTTCTACAAACTCCTGCACCATTCACCCTTATTACAACTGACTGCTTCTTTGCCTCAGGAACTTCTATTTCTCCCATCTCTAAGGGTTTGCCAAACTCCTTAAGAATCATAGCCCTAGACTTCATGGGTAATAGGTTTAGATAGGTAATTAATAAATTATGACCCAGACTAGTATGCTGTTTTACATTATTAGTAGAAATAGTCGTCCAAACTACTAACTATGTTCTTGATTATCTTCTTTAGCGTCTTTCTTAACACTTCATTTAATGAAGCCTTAGTAACTCCTAATTCCTTAGCTACATCCTCAATCTTATTCTTCTTTGGATACTCAAACAAACCTCTTTCATAAGCTAACCTAAGAACTTCAACCTCTCTATCAGTAAATAGGGATCTATTCTTAAATTCATACTTAGAAAGAACATCTATGGGTAATTGAAACTCCTTCACCTTAAAATTCAAGACCTTTCCGTGGATTTCAAGAAATCTTCTCATTGCGTCAACGCTGTATTTATCCATGAATAAAATAGACCACTTCTCCCTTGTCTCATAGTATAAAGAGGAATCCGCTATTGCCCCAAGAGTGTAAGCAGTCCCTCTAACTGAATCCCTTAGGTCACCAATGACTCCTAACCTTAATACTTTAGGATATCCATCATTTATTGGATATAAGAATAATATTCTCTTGATCTTCCAATGTGACTTTAAAGTTTTTTCTAAAAGTTTTAGTTCCTCTTTGGAATAAACCTTAACTGTTGATATCTCTATCTCGCCTTCCGATGAAATATAGGAGGAAAAGGGAGACACAACTAGCCTTTCTCTATCTACACTTATCTTTGAAGTCCAATCACTCTCATGTATATAATCTACCATCATCTCATGAAAGGTAATTGCAATATCTTTTCCCATTACATTTAATTCTTTGTTTCAGTTGATAAAATACTTTTAGCGTTCGAATAACCATAACTTATTTAGAGAAAATCATGAAGAGGAAGCACAACCTGGTTCTTATATAACTAATCGGCAATATTTGTATTGATGAAAAAAAGTAATATGGTATAGGTTAAGTAATGATAAAGATTTAATATTACGTCATCTTAGTAGCAAAGCTTCGAAAAGATGAAGATTATTAAATTACAGTTATTCTTTAATTGTTTACGAATGTTTATAAAATGGTAGTAACCTTTAAGAATAAGATGAAAAGTATAAATTTTGTGTAGCAAAGATCACTCATTAATTTATGAATAATCATATTAGTAACAAGCTAGGGTTAAAACAACTTCATTTAAAAGCGTTGCTAATATGAAGCAACTCCTACAAAGGGTAGTCCTTTAGACCTCAACATAACCCTTTAGGATAGGATAGGAAATGCTACGGAAAAACGTATGTATTTAATATCTGACCTCCTTCCCGCCTTAAGGGTTCCCTTAGGGCGGTTCACAAGTTTACCGCCTTCATAGCTAGTGGGCATTAATACCCACTCGTCCAGCGATAGCTAGGTCTTCAGCCATTTTACCCCTATCCCTTGGGTAGAGGAACCCCACCCTCCTCGAGACTTGTAAATATGTATTGAGGAGGAGGGACACGTTTTCACTACGCTTTATGGCTTCCCTCAATGATCTTCCTTCACTTAAAAACTTTAACCCCGGGAGAAAAGCTTGCCCTTCCTTTGCCAATAAAATTTAGTATCTAACACGCTTTAAATTAAGCGTTAACCTTCATGAAAGTCCCTAAGGCCTTCACACATAATTCTCCCTTATCGTTATAGATCTCTCCTTCTACAAAAATAGCCCTTTTGCCCTTTTTAAGTATCTTACCTATCACCTTAAACTCATTTCCCTTTAATGGTGAAAGAAAAGCTATTTTCAGTTCTAATGTGAGAACTTGACTATCCGAAACTAACCTAGCTACGGACCAGCAAACAGTATCTAAAACATACATGGATATTCCTCCGTGGACGATACCTCCGGGAATACTTATTAACTCTTTAAAGGGAAATTTAACTATCACGTGATCCTTGGCTATTTCAATCACTTTAATCCCTAAGAGTTGTGACATGGGATGCGATTGTATATAAGCTGTCAACTGCTCTTCAGTTACATTCTCCACTTTTCTCACCTTAGATATCTATTTATTTTATATTGATATAAAATTCTTAATGAGACTTGTATAACTTTTTAGGTTACAAAGTGAGGAGAGGCTCACTGGTGGGAAAGAAGTTAGTCTACCAATCACTGTTTAAGATTCTACATATTATTAAAGTTACAATGCAGTAATTATTCTTCATAAACGCTTTCAAAATACTTGTTAGCTGAGGGGGATAAATCATCATATATTTTTTTGAACAGCTTATATGCCTCATAACCTATCCAGTTAGGGGGTAAGAGTTCTTGAGGGAGTCCAGGATCAATATGTAAGAACTTCCTATATTCATGCAAAATGGTTATCTTATTTACGAAAGCCTCTGCAGGGGATAGTTTATCAGCATTATCAGCTAATTTTATCCATTTACCTATGAAATTCTTATACCTCAACTCTATTTCAGTTAGATTCCAACACTTTTTGATTATCATTTGAGGATCTTGAGGAAATGAGGCTATAAATAAGTACACTTTCCCCCCATCCTTCCAATATTTCTCTATCATTTCATTTACCACACCCTCTAAAGGATTGGGAGAAATCCACGTTGAAGAGGCTAAAGATCCGAAACCTAACCACTGTAGTTCTCTTCTGATCTTATTCCTCAAAGCCTTATTGTCTTCCTTAAAATTGTAAATCACTATCCTCCACTTACCGTCCCAATGACCAAACCTCCATTCTTTAACCCTCTTTATGGCTGTTTCAAACTTTAAGATAGTTTCTTGCGAAAACTCATAACTCCCCCTATTTGAACTCGTAATGAGTCCTTCACGCTTTAGTCTATGTAACGTAGTTCTTACAGCACTACTCGTAAAACCAAAGGGCTCCACTAATTTGACTAGACTTCTAGCTCTTATGGAGCTATTTCTCCCGCTCAAATTATAATCCCCTAAGATTGTAAAAATTAATGTTTTTAGTTTCATATAGGTATCATTATTTACTTTACTCTTTAAAGTCTTAAATAATTGTCTACATTTCTACAAAAATGATTAAAACAATTTGATATTTTATGTTCCTTTACAAGCCATGAACACTGGTGTAATGAATTCCTCTGGTGTAGCACCTATTATTTCATACCCTTCTTTCATCAGTTTTAAGACTTTATCTTTAGCAACGTTAAATTCATCACATCTTAAACCTATTAGTTCTCTCGTTATATCTTCATCAAGATCCGGAGGAACTAGCCCGAAATCTCCTGTGATCATAACGTCCTTAATCTCATTACCACTTAAAGCTACTGATGCTTGAATCAACTTTCTATACTTCTTTTGGGCAAATCTATAATCATATACACTGTTCTTAGCCATAAACTTACCAGTCGATCTTCTAAAGATGAACTCCTCAGACTTCAGTATACTGAGATATTTACTCCAGATCTTCTCCTCTTCATCATTAAGTTCGCTTATCTCAATTTTTGCATCGAATACTTTCTTTATCGCATTCGTCAAAGACTCTCTGAAATCGCCACTCTTAGGCGTTAAAATCCCATCTATATCTATTGAGGCGAAGTACTCTTCTGGCTTTTTAATAGCTTTATCTGCAAATTTTTCTGGTGGTATGTTAAGAACTTTGAAAGGCAATTCTGGATCTGGTCGCCAAAGGTTGGTGAATCCGTTGAAGAATAAGACTTCCCTCTTATTACTTAGAATACTTACTCCAGTTCCACAAAGCTTCTTTCCTTTAATCCTTATATCATTCGGACTCACGTATTCAGCATCCTTTACGCCTAACTCCTTTACCGCATTTAAAAATACTTTGCCAACTAACACGTCATATGCTTCAGTGGAGCTATTAAACATTCTCTGCGGGAATATGATTGCCCATCCTCCGGTTATCTTATCCATGAAAATGTTTCCCATTCCTAACTTCCATCTTCTTACTAACTCTACGTTATACCTTTTGCAATTCTCAATTTTCACTTCTCTATCAACATCTTGGTAATAACCTAAATATGAGAAAGGTCTACTGAAACCTTCCATCACTATCAACGTGGGATATAACTCCTCTAATTCGCCTATAGAATAGGCATAAGATATGATTGAAGCTAAATTAAAAATCTGTGGATCAGCCTTTTCGAAATATAATAACCTTATATTCATGTCGTTTCTATTATAAATTTTTAGTTTAAATAGTTATGTATCTTGATAAAGGGAGGACAAGCCTTTATGGTGGGGAGGAAGTCAGCACTATAACATTTCTCTCAGTTTATATTTCTGTATTTTCCCACTTTCAGTTTTGGGTAACGAATTAACAAACTTAACCTCCCTAGGATAGGCATGCTTAGAGTATTTCTCCCTTACGAAGTTTATAATATCATTGGCTAAATCTTCAGAGGGGTTATATGAAGGCTTTAAAACTATGAATGCCTTAATAACTTTACCCTTAACTGGATCATCTACTCCTAATACAGCTGCTTCCATCACTGCAGGATGTTGGATTAGAACACTCTCTATCTCGAAAGGACTTACTCTATAGCCAGAAACCTTAATCACCTCATCTTCCCTTCCAACAAACCAGAAGTAACCATCCTTATCTACTTCTGCCATATCCCCCGTTAAGTACCAATCCCCTCTATATGCCCTTTTAGTCCTCTCCTCATCATTTATATATCCTAAGAAATAGAACCCTTCAGTATTCTTGTTTACCGCAATAACTCCATCAATAACAGTCACTTCATATCCCGGAGCAGGTAATCCCATACTACCGGGCTTTATATCAGCCTCATACCCCCAACCGTTATATACTATCATTCCAGTCTCTGTCTGACCATAATGATCCTTAATAGTAAAGCCAAAGTTTTCCTTAAACCACCTTATCACTTCAGGATTCAAGGGTTCTCCTGCAGAACTCGCTCTAGTTATTCTCAAATTATACTTCTTAGGCTCTCTTACTTTCCCCATTATCATTCTATATGCTGTAGGAACAAATGCGAAATTTGTAATCTTGAAGTCCTCAGCGAATTTTAAAGTATCCTCCGGTGAGAATAGTTTATCGAAGAAAATTACTGGTTTCCCAAATATTATTGGTGATATTATTCCAACTCCTAAACCATAAGCCCAGCCTGGACTTGCTGGAGTCCAAAACACGTCATCATCCCTTATACCTATTCCGTACTTCATATAAACGTATAAACTATAGAGTGTTCTGAAGTTCTGCAAAGCCCCTTTTGGTCTTCCAGTTGTACCGGAAGTATATTGTAAGCCAGAGGGATCATTATATGAAATCTTCTCCCATTCCTCCCTCTTCAATTTATCGTAAGATATTGCCTCATCAAAAGACACAGACTTCTCTTTCCTTCCGGGAAAAGTGATGATGTTGTCGAATAGGTCTTTAATCTTATCGTATTGATCCTCTTGTACTAATATTACTTTGGGTTTCTTATCTTTAATTCTCATTTCTATTGCAGATGGTCCGAATGCTGTAAATAATGGTTCAAATATTGCCCCTAACATCCAACTTGAGACTAGGTAAACTACTTGTTCAATCTTTTTCTCAGCTAGACAAGCCATTACGTCTCCTTTACTCACCTTGAACTCATTTCTAAGGAAGGAACTCAGTTTTTGAGCTTTATCCTTCAGTTGAGAGTAAGATAATGACTGCTTGTTCCACTTATCATCTACCCTAAGTACCCCAACCTCTCCTCCTTCTCTTATTAGCTTATCCCTAAAATCCTGCCCAAAGTACTTTTTTACATCATCCCAACTAAAACTTTTTAACACTTCTTCATATCTCATTAAAGTAGAATTAGATAAAAAATTAAAAAAGCTTATGTTCAAATAGTTTTAGAGTATCTCCAGATCGTTAGTTATACCTCTGCCTCTGACTATACTTGCGATATTAACAGCTGCCCTAATGTGTCTTATTAAGTTTAGCTTATCTCCATTAACGAGCTTTAGTTTACCGGATAGTAAGGCTACGGCTAAATCTAATTCACCCAGTAATATCGACTTCCATACACTATACTCTCCCTCAATTACGTAATCTGCGTCCAGATTTTCTCCCTCTTCTACTCCTAAGCATTTTCCCTCCTTTATATTAACCTTGAATTTCATATTTCTATTTTGTACATTTTTTAATATAAATAGTATGTTCCAATTCCATGATTTTATCTCATCAATATTTATACCATTTATTTCAGCGCATAGTTTCTGTGCCCACTCTAGGCTTGGAAATTTCATCATTTCACCTGTGCCAAATTTCAAAATGCCTTAAGATGTTTTCAGTTAATACTTCTTCCTTATAATACTTCTTGTAGAAATCTACATCCAGATGGTGAACTTGAACAGCCATTGGAATCCATATAGGATCTACTCTAGGAAACATTCCATACTTTGCTACTGAGTAATCTATAAAGGATACTACGGCATCCTTTATCTCTTCTTTAACTCTTACCTTTTCATCTCTTCTAAGCATGTCATAAATATCCCTTTTCCAAGCTACTAGATTAGGGTCTCTATTTTGGCTCCATATTCCATCATATTCTAAACCATTTGGCTCCTTATATTTCCCGTACTTTATATTTAAGAAATCATTAACTAGTTCTTCCCCACTTTTATATGGAGAATCTTTGCAACCCTCTATAATGGAAAAACTCATCTTAACATTTCTTATACCAACCTTATATGGCCATAATCTCTTACTCTTAGATGGTGGTTGGCACACTACAGCACCTGCCTCTTCCAATCCTCTGAATTGAGGCGAAAAAGCTCCCATTATACTATAATCATAAATCCCTCCAAAGATCCAACTTCCTAAGCCAATAGCTTCGCTCATCAATCTTATGTTCTGGACAGAAGTTCCAACAACTACACCAGCAACTGCCCCTATGGCCCTATCTAAGAGGTCCATCGTTAATGGGATTTGAGAGGTTAAGTAACCTTTATCAATTAGCTTCTTCATAGCACCATTTTGGTCTGCTAATTGGCCAGTATTATCATCTATTATTGGTACACGTTCATATTCAAAATAGTGAAATAATATGTTAACTATCACCCTAGAGGCATCATAAATTGGAAGTAGTAGCGTGCTTCCTATCTCGTTAAAGTTTTTGTTAAAGGCCATAGCGAAGGGCATTGTACCAGCTAAGTCTGTTCTTCCATTCGCTAATTTAATGGAATAATTTTTGTACCAATCAACTATTTTACCCAAATCATCTTCTCTTTCAATTTCATATATTTTTGATGCTTGTGATGGTCTATAGTAGTAAACTCCATCATCAACAATATATATCAAGTCCAATCCTTGATCATTATCTGGACCAGGAATAGTCCTACCAGTAGCGTAAATGAAAGTAGCTACGTTATTATTAACGCCTAAATCTGCCAAAATTAATCCATTAGGTCCAGCAGCTGACCACATAATTAACGCGTTTTCTACATCGGATAACGGGATAGGTTCTTTCTGTGACTTAAATTCTAACAATCCCTTTGGATATTCTACAACCAAATTTCCCTTTCTTATAGATTCTCCAGTGTCATATCTATATCCTAATCCAAACCTTCTACTCCTCACGTGAGCTAATTGCTTCATAAGGGATTCGTTCCACACTCTTCTCAATAGTTCCCTTTCTTTCTCTGTTACCATTATGATTATTTTAATTCTACTTATTTTTAAATCTTTATCAGACTACAAACTATTCATGATTAAAGTTTATTAAGCTATAAGTGAAAGATAAACTAATGAAGGGTAAATTAAATGTTAACCAAGCATTCGCCATGCCTGCTCATGCGCCAATATATTTAAAGCCTCCAGCATATTATAGAGATTTTTACGCTATACTCGGAATTTTTAAAGGAAATCCAGATGGTATAAGTGAAACTGTGCCAGATAATCTAGATCTAGTCACGTTAGGTGATAACAAGCCATTATTTATGTATTTCCAAGCTTATTATCCCTTTTCTAGCTTATATGGTTCTTATAATGAGGTAGTGATATCGCCATTAGTACTTTACCAAAACCAACCACATCTATTCGTCTCCTACATTTATGTAGACAATGATTCAGCCCTAACTGCGGGTAGGGAAATTTGGGGCTTTCCTAAGAAATTTGCAAAGATGAAATTAGAAATTCAAGGTGAGAGTGTAGAGGCTATTTTAGAGAGACCTGCTGGAAGGAAACTAATAAGTTCTCAAATGAGAATTGAGAGACAAGCCAAGATGGAAGAATTACAAGCTTCCGGAATAGGCTCCTCACCTACATTGCTTCTTAAGTTAATACCAAATGCAGATACTGAATCTAAACCGTTAGCGGAGTTAGTGAAAGTTGAGGTGAAAATGACGCCTAGAACATCTACTAGTGATAACTCATTGGAGTTGTGGACTGGGAAACTGGTATTGAACTTCGTAGAGGAAAGCTTAACTGATCCTATTTTCAAGTTTGGTCCAGCAGAGCCAGTTAGTGCATACTTCGGAAAGTTTGACATGATTTTACCGCCAGGGAAGGTAGTATATAAATATATTTGATTTTTTTCTTTTAATAATACTTAAAAGCGATAGTAAACTTTATATGTTTTTAAAGTGTCAATTGTTATAATGGAGTTATATTCATTAGCTAAAATTAGGAAGTTAATAAAGGAAGTAGACCAAAATCCCCTAAAATTCTGGTGGGAAAATAGAAACATAATAAAATGGATTCAAGAACCGAAGGAAGTAGCTGAAGGTTCTCCACCTAAAATAAGATGGTATATAGGAGGATTATCGAATATATGTTGGAACGCTATCGACCTAAACTTAGAGGATAATAAGAATAAGGTAGCCTTTTATTACATGAACGAAAGCGGCTTAACCAAGGCAATAACCTATTGGGACTTATTCTATGAGGTAAATAGGGCTAGCTATTTCTTAAGAGAGTTAGGGGTGAAAAAAGGGGACACAGTTTCCCTCTTACTACCTAACATACCTGAGGCAATATATTTCGCTCTAGCAATATATAGGCTAGGTGCTGTAATAGCAATGCATTACTTAGGCCTATCACCACAAGCTTTTGCCGAAAGGTTAAACGATAGCGGCTCTAAAATATTAGTAACTGCATCGAAGGGATTTAGAAATGGAAATGAGATAAGAATTAAGGATTATGTTGATAAAGTCCTTAATGACTACAAGACTACAGTGGAGAAAGTAGTCGTAGTAAGCAGAGGTTATTCGGACTTTGATGTAGTTAAGAATAGGGATGTAATATACGAAGATGACTCCCCTAAGGGTAAAGTGTATGTTGAACCTCAACCAATAGAATCAAACGACCCACTCATAATAGCTTACACTTCTGGAACTACAGGAAAGCCTAAAGGGATATACGCTTCCTTAGCATACATTGTAGCCTCAACATGGGCTCTTAAATCAGTCTTTGGATTTCATGAAGGAGAAGATACCGTGTGGATAATTTCAGATTTAGGATGGCTTACGTGGGGTGGGAATATACATTTCATTCCGCAAAAGAGACTCACTGGTATCATATTTGAAGGGTTCATAGGTTATAGAAGAGATTTATTCGCTAAAATCGTGGAGAGGTTTAACGTTAATCTAGTGTGGATGCCTACTACACTCCTCAACATGTTAAAGGGTTTAGGGGAAGAGTCAGTAAGGGGAGATATAAGCTCGTTGAGGCTCATTTTAAATACCGGTGAGCCCTTAAATCCGGGTACTTGGAAATGGTTAAGAGAAAATATGCCTGACGTAATAATCGCTGACTCCTATTGGATGACAGAGTATGGATTTCCAATAGCTTCAACTCCATTTGGGTTAGGGGAAATCCCCTATAAGCCTGGATCTGCTGGACTTAAGTTCTTCGGCGTTAATGTTGTAGATGATGATGGAAAACCATTGCCACCTGATCAAAAGGGATATATTGTACTAAGCATGCTTAACCCAGCAATGGGAAGATTATGGAACGATCCTAACATGGAGAGGTTTATAAAAATATATACTTCAAGATTCCCTAACTACGTATATACTGGAGATTATGGGTTTTATGATGAAGACGGTTATCTTTACGTATTAGGTAGAGCTGATGATATAATCGTAACTGGGGGTAATAGAGTAGGCACGTTGGAAATTGAAGGGATATTAGTAAGTAATCCTAACATAGCAGAGGCTGCAGTAGTGGGATACACTAAAGAGGGTAAGAACAAGATATCAGCCTTCATAGTACTAAAGCCTGGTAGTGTGATGTCTAAGGAGGATGTAGTTAAATACTTAAGTGAGAGGGGCTTCTCTGTAGACGATATCTTCTTCGTGAGAAGATTGCCTAAGACTAAAAGCGCTAAGATTATGAGGAGATTATTAAGGTCATTATTAGTAGACGAACCATTAGGGGATATCTCAGCCTTAGATGATGTGAACGTAATAAACGAACTGAAAGAAGTTATAAAAAATGAATAGCTTCAGTCTTTTTTAACTTTTTTAATCGAGAAGAGACTGTATTTGCTACTACTCCGCCGGCTCAAATACTATTGACTCTATCAGTTCTTGCTTGACATACTTTGATCTAACCTTTAATCCGATCCTTAACTTCTTTGGATCCCCTAGATAATTGGCTTTAACTCTAACTCCATTAATATCCACTAATAGAAGCACTGCTGTAAAAGGTAGTCCTCTTTCTATTATCGTGTAGGAATATACTACACCCTCTTTAGCTCCCCTAACATTTAATTTATCACTACTACACTTCGGACATGTTGTTCTAAGATTAGTGAAACTGTATCCACAATTCTTACAAGAAAGTATAGGTACTTCACCTGATCTTAATACGTTATAGTATTCATCATTTAATTGCTTGTAATCCATTATTCAACACCCAAAACTATTGTTGCTGAATGATCAAAAACCCCACCTAAAGTATTAACTAAGGCAATTCTAGCATCCTTAACTTGTCTGTTCTCAGCTAATCCAGCTAATTGATATAATGCCTCAGCTAAAACTACACCACCACTGGTGAATCCCACTTGTCCAACATTTAGACTTCCACCACTCGTATTTATTGGATAAGATGAAGTAGGTAGGAAGCTATCTCCCATTACGAACTCCCCTCCTTTACCATTATCAGCTAATCCTATCCCTTCTATCTCTAAAAGAACCATTATAGTATAGGCATCATATATTCCGTAGTAATCTATCTTATCTAAATTTAATGAGTTTAACGCCCTTCTCACGCTATGTTTAACTGGAGTATCTAATATATTTTCTCTTTCAGCTAATGGAATTGTTAGTGTAGCCTCTCCAAATCCCATCAACTTTATAGGGGATATACTTGACTTTGAAGCATTTTTACTTACCAAAATAGCTAAAGCCCCGTCAACTGGATTGGTAACTTCTAATAGCCTTAGAGGATAACTTACCATAGGTGACTCTAGCACGTCTTTCAATGTTAACTTCCCTCTATATATTGCTTTAGGGTTTAGATTAGCGTTCTCCCTTTGCTTTACAGCTATCATTGCCCTACCACTATCGTCTGTATTATGTTCCCTCATGTACCTATTAGCTATTAACGCATAATCGCTCGTTGGATAGAACTCAATAGTAGGTATTGTTAACTCATAATATGTAACCCCTTCATTGACGTAATTTTTAATAGTGGACTCAAACATCGAACTTCGTATTCTCTTGAGCAGATTTCCCTTTCCTCCTCCTACAACTAATACGTTATTAGCCAGACCGCTTTCCACAGCCTTAAAAGCCCTATAAGTTCCTACAACTATTGACGAACCTCCAGTATACACATAGTCGAAGTAATTAAGCTTGTTTATTCCAACCTTGCTAGCTACCTTATTAATTAGGAATATTCCAGTATCATGTGAATTATCAATTGTCCCTGGCACTGCAGTAACAACCAATCCATCTATTTCGTCTTTTTCCATGTTAGCCATTTTAATGGCTTCAATTATTGACCTCTTGAATAGCTCTACAGCAGGTACCTCAACCTTCTTCTCGTAATAGAAACCAAATCCTACAATACTAGCATCTACCATGGTTTCATTAATTACTTTCATTAATAAACTATATAAACTTTCCTTACTGACGTTATAGGTTTATGAACTACTTGAATTCATTAACAATAAGTTTTCATTATGATGTTAGTGAAAAACTATATTCCTAGACGAGTAATGGTTATTAAAAATCTTTTATACGATAAAAAGTATTGTTTCATAATTATTCATTTCGTACATATGTGTAACATAAAATTCTATTAAAATTTTTAAAATAGATAGGGTAAATATCTTACAAAATTAAAATACTCTCTAAAGATTTTTTGAACTAATAACGGCAAAACTAGATACGACTTTATAGTTTAAGAACAAAGGTATAAATTAAGTTAGATATGTCTACAGACGTAGTGGAAGGGTAACGATAGCAATGGGAAGCAAAATGTATCGTTCCTCCATTTTCTACACATAATGGGAGTACACTAATGTTCACATGTTAGTTTTATAGATAAGAACTTGGTGAAGTTTTAATTTTACACACAAAATATTTAGCTTCATAACTTTTATTGCCTTCAATTTCGTCGAAAGTGTAATAGTGTAATCTAAGCATCTAACGTGCTTTGCTAATGACATCATATTTTTTAGTTCAGTTATGAAGGTATATAAAAGGTATAATCTAACCTAGTAACGAGAATTTAAATTTAAGAAAATTCGTCAATGAGTGACCTAAACTGATTTCATACCCATATAACGGAAGTATATTTAACTTTATCAATTTAAATCTAATTAATGTATTTCAATTTTCTTATAAAGTTTTTAATATGACTTTATTATAATAATCGTTATGGGCTATATAGATTCTCACGTGCATCTTTGGGTAAGAGAGATAATGTCGGATGAAATGATAAGGAGAGTAAATAACATGTCTAATAACGCAGTTGACAGGCAACTAGTTTCCATCGATCACATAATCAAAGAAATGGATGAGGCTAACATAGAATACGTCGTAAACATAGTATATCCTTCAAGAGAAATGTGGGGATCTAATGAGGATATAGTGCTAAGGGCTATTAATTTCTTCAAGAAATACCCTGATAGAATCTCAATTGTGGGAGGGGTTCAACCAAACCACTTATCAGAAAAGGAGACTAAATATTGGCTAGAGAAACAGTACGAGGCAGGAGTTTCAGGTTTCAAGATACATCCTCCTCATATGTGGGTAAAACCAAATAGTTATAGGGTTGAAGAAGGTGGTCTAAAACAATTAGAAATTATATATGAGTTCGCTCAAGACCATAATTTACCTATAATAGTCCATACTGGAACTAGTTATTTTCCAGTTGCCAGAAATAAGTATGGTGACCCCATATTTGCGGACGACGTTTCAGTAGACTTTCCCAAACTGAGAATCATATTAGCTCATAGTGGAAGACCTATATGGGTAAATACGGCATTTCAGTTGGCTAGAATTAGAAGGAATATTTATCTGGATTTGTCAAGTATACCGCCCAAAAGAATCCTAGATTACATACCTAGACTTGAGGAGATAAAGGATAAATGCCTCTATGGTAGTGACTTCCCCGACATAGGTGTTAAGGGTTTAAAGGAAAACCTAATGGAGTTCTTGAGTATTTCTATTTCCGAGGAAGCAAAGGAAA
>NZ_QIMI01000197.1:0-2103 GCF_007050195.1 Sulfolobus sp. B1
AGTAGAATTCAAATTTCTAGGGGAAGGAGAAGTAAACGCTAACGTTTCGATACAAGTCGAATAAGCGTTTTTATTTCTTAAATCAAAACCCTTTTTTATGATCAAATATTTTGACGCTCATTGTCACTACTCTTATTTGAAGAAAAATTATGAAGAGTACTTTATATCTGCAGTATCAATGGATTACGAATCTGCAATTGACACGTTATCCCTAAAGAGAATAAACATCTTAACGGGAGTAGGAATCCATCCATGGAAGGTTCATGAGGAAAAACTTGAAAAAATAATCCCTTTAATAGATAAGGCGGACTTCGTAGGCGAGGTAGGATTAGACTATCGCTTCGCTAAGGCTCCTAAAGAAGTTCAAATAAAATACTTCATAGAACAAATAGAAAGAGGAAAGGAAAAACTAATAAACGTACACGCATTAGACGCTTGGAAAGATGTTCTTGAAATCTTGATTAGACACGATATTAAAAAGGCAATAATTCATTGGTATACTGGACCAGTAGACTTGTTAAAGGATATAGAGGGAATGGGATACTTCATTACGATAAATCCATCAGTTACATTTCAGAAAAAACATCGAATTATTTTAGAGAAAGCGGACCCAAAAATCCTATTGACTGAAAGCGATGGAGGATATGAGTATAGGGGTAAGTTACTTGAACCAACCGATATACCAAATGCAATATCTTTCATAGGAAAAACCCTTAACCTAGACGAAAACCAAGTAATGAAAATAGTTGAGGAAAACTTCAAAAAAGCATTTTCAATTAAATAACTTAGGTCATTTTATGGAAGATTTAAGAAAAAATGCGTTAGAACTAATTGAGCGATCAAAGGCATTGCTAAAGGAAGGAAAGAGAGAAGAAGCAATTAATTTAGCTAAGGAAGCTTTTAACGTGTTTATCATTTATTTAACGTATAAAGTAAATAAATCAACAGAAATTCCTACCATCCCCCCAAAAGTTGAGATAGTAAATGAAAACGATATAGAATTAATTGAAAGAATATTGAAATCAGCTATCAAAAATAACTCTAAATAGCTCGTAAAATTCATCCCATCATATATTTTACATATTCTCGAGGTTAAAGATGAGACGCAAAACTAAGTTTTTGTCTCCTACTCCTAGGAAGTCGTAAAGTAGTCCTATCTCAGATAATATGAAAGTTTTTTGTAGTCATAAGCATGAGCTATTGCATTTTTCAGTTGATAAAAGCCCACGTAGTCTCTGTGCTTCATCGATTACAATAATTAGTCTTTTCTCGTTTAAGTGGTCAAACAAATCTGCTAACGATAGCGAGTCCCTTCCTTTCCATTTAAACTCTATTGAGTTTCCTAGTATTCTAACTCCCCTTACTATTGATATCACGCCTTTTATCTTGTCTAGGACTGATAAGAAGCTGTTTGAGAATAGGCTGTATAAGTCCTTTCTGCCGTTTTAACTTTCTACAGTCTATTAAGACTTCCCTTAACTCTTTTAGTGCGGTAGAGTGTTGATGTTTTGCCTATTCTTCTTATGCCTAATAGTGTTAGGAGGGGTCTGTTTACATTTTATATCCTTTTTTCCCTGTCAAATAGACCATGTCTGTTCGTTTTTGGACTTTCATCTAGTAACAACTTCTCCCCCAGAATATATATTCTCCCCCAGAAGTCATAAACCTTCAAGTGAGTTATTTAATCTCTTTAATCATATTTGGAAAAGATTATATCATTTTATATAACAACTTCTCTCCGAAAAAAGTTTTTCACTACGCACTACTAAATTTGCCCAACAGCTGATTTAAGCCCATGTTAACTAGTATAGTCCCTATTAAACCTAATATAATTCCGTAGTAGGGAATAACCGTGAATATTGACAAAACAGCTCCTAAAGCCATAAGCGTATTATTGTACAGAGTACCTACTTTCGCTAATCCAGAGCCAATAAAAGCTATGCCTATAACCATAAGCAAAATTACCGCTAGATATAAAAAACCCAACATTGTTACACTCTCCGAAATCGGCAACATCCTTAGAACTAACAATACAAAACTAGCTATAATCATGTATCCACCAAAAATTCCAATAGTAAAACCCTTCCCCAACTGCTTGAACGA
>NZ_QIMI01000198.1:0-2081 GCF_007050195.1 Sulfolobus sp. B1
AGGGGTTTGGGTTTCATCGGATCTCATATATATCAACCCTTGGGCTTCACGGGAGTCGAGCGAATTCTTCGCCCTCCTTCGCCCCATTAGCGGGATAACCCCAACCCACAGTGGGGAATCATCTTGGGCTATGCAAGCCTTTCGGGATACATACCCACATCTTGCATTATGTAAAAAATATTAGTATGGAGTTGTATAAACTTAATTCTCTCACTGAAACTGCTTACCACGGGTTTACTTCTCAGCACGTTATCATCTGTTACTAATACAAGGTTTTTGCGCTTAGCAATTAATAAATAAGATGCGTCATAGATCGTTAAATCCTCCTTTGAGGCTAGGTCAAACACCTCTTCCTCTAGACCCTTTATTATATTAATAGGTATTACCTCCATCACCCTTCTTACTACTCTAATATACCTTTTGGACAAATCCTTACTGATTACCTTTAGCTTTGAGTATTCCTTCCATATAGCATTAATAGCCTCATATAGGGCTAGGTCCAACGTCTCTCCATCAGCTAAGAGTGTAACAGTGCCCCTTTTCATCAGGTTTATAATAGAACTTGCGTCAAATAGGTACTTACTCAAAGGTTATCCCTATCTTCACGTATTAATCTAGCAATCTCCTCGTCAGATATTTCTACTGTGCTTAACTCTTTGAGTTCCCCCTCTAACTCCTCCAATACTCTCCTCCTCACCTCCTCCTCTAGAGGCTTCCTAATTATTGGACCGGGCTTTATGCTATACTTATCCATTAAGTCTTTCAACTCACGGGGTATTTTGGCAGACACTGTTACATATTTTTTATTTTCCATAGTTTATTACTTAGTGTAGACATATATAAGGTTTACCCGCAATGTTATACCTTGAGTTCTTACCATATTAATCTTTACAACTAGCTGAGTATCCCTGTCATGAAGCTATAAATTCTGGTTAAGGTCCCAATTCAAACTTCTACGTAATTGAGCGTTTTACTCTTTTGATTAGCTTCTCCTCCTTCCTCCTACCCCTTCTACCGATATGAAAAAAGGTTCAATAAGTTTTACTTTCATAACTACAATAGTAAAACTAGGAAACGTGTTTATTGGGAAACTCGTGACAACGTTTAGTCATTGACGCATATTCGTGCCTTAAGTTAGAAATTGTCTTATTATAAGGATATCACTACTCCCATCACCG
Organism: Sulfolobus sp. B1; assembly: GCF_007050195.1. Lineage (NCBI taxonomy): Archaea > Thermoproteati > Thermoproteota > Thermoprotei > Sulfolobales > Sulfolobaceae > Sulfolobus > Sulfolobus sp. B1. Next base: position 1,179 of record NZ_QIMI01000198.1, read on the forward strand.
AAAATTATCTTAGGTACGTCACTTCGCGTAATATCTACTTTCACTCTTACTTGCCCTCTCGCTGTATAGCCTTGTACCTTAAATCTATAAAGTCCATCTCTTTAAGGGCTTCGTCCGCATTATATATCTCATAACTACCGTCACTTTTCAGTAATAAATAATAGACCATATCACTCTTTTCCTCATATACTGCCACATTTCCAATATAATATTCAATATCCATGCTTTGAGTAGTTATTATAAACTTAGACTCCAAGCCTAAAAGTATCTTTACCACTTTCTTCAATAACTCTGGGTGCATTGCAAATGCCTCCATGTCGTCAATCATGACTAAATCGTAAGGCTTTGTAAAATAGTTTAAAAGGAAGTAAATTAATGACCTATAACCTTGTCCAAGATCGTCTAATCTGATGTCAGACAAGTCCTCAAAAAGTACTCTAAGGACCTTCTTCTTTTCTTGCCCCTCCACTGTTAAGTAGATGTAGTGAATCCTTCTGTCAATGTTGTCTTTAACCCTCTTAGAAATCTCTTTTAACTGCTCAACACTAATGTTTATTTTTTCTATATCCTCGGACATTCTAGGCAAGATAAGCTGAAAGTCCATGTTACTTAATAGAGTTCTCCCTCTCCTCAACGCATACTTCCAGTTTATAAAAACCTCAATTATCGTATCTTGCCTTATTAACTTTTCAACTTCTTGTGGGGACGTGTTCCTATATTCGGCTATTTTATTTATATGATTATTAGAAGAAAGGAAATCTAAAGCTTCTAATATAGTAGTCTTTCCAACGTTATTATCTCCTAGTATTACTAACACTTTAAACTTAGGTAGTTTGATGTCTATCTTCTTATCAAACTTCTTAAAATTTAGTATCCTTATCCCCTCTCCTAGATCTTCCAGTC
>NZ_QIMI01000199.1:0-2057 GCF_007050195.1 Sulfolobus sp. B1
GAATAAATTAAAAGACATTACTATAGGTACTACAAGATGGATAATTGAAGATAAATCGGCGGATATGTTGGGATTAGTCAAACAAGTTGATGTAAAATTAATGGCAAGTATGATAGATCTTTCGCTCTCGAGTTTTGATGGAATTAAATCTTATGAAAAAGGCTTTGTCAAAGAAGGTGTGGGAGCTGGAGGTGCATCCATAATGGCATTTATAAGAGGTGTATCTAATCAAGAATTAGTTAAAAGAATAGATGAACAGTATAAAAAACTAATAAATAGTTAAGCAGATTACAAGAAAGCCTTGCCCCTTAGGGTGGGGAGTAGGTCAGATTTATAAATTATATATTTTGTGAATCTTTCGGCAAAATTTTGGAGAGTACAAAGTCCTTACTAACTTCCATTACAACATGTATTGAATTAACTAAATCTGATATTACAAAGGGGGCTGAGAATAAAATTACCTTTTCGTCACATGACAAAATCGAGAATGAAACTTTTTTATCAATCTGAATAACATTTAATTTTTCCTTAATCTTATTCCTAACTTGATTTACTTCTTGCATTAGATTTTGTAGATTTTCCCTTAATATATTAATTTGCGAAATCATTTGCTTTCTCCTCTTAAACGCGTAATAATTTATTAGAAGTATTGCGACTACGGAGAGTAATACTATGTAGTAAATATTCAATACCATGTGTTGCATATTTAAGATAAAATATATCATAACATCTGCAATAACGATTAATACGGATATAATTACCCCTAAATATATTAACCGATTATACGTTCTTTGGGCATTACTCAATTCACTATTAAGCTTCGCTTCTTCGTCCTTTTTATAAACTTCTCTTTGTACGCTTAACCAACCCGCCCAATTCTTATCACTAGTTATTATCGTTGTTTTTACACCGCTAGCAGCCTTTAATAACAATTCCTTAGCAGCCTCTTGGTCCATTTCATAAGTAACTAGTAATATTGAAGAAGTAGCAGTGTTTAACATACTTTTAATCATATCTAATAATTTTTCTCCTTCATAAATTTGAAGGCTCATCCATTATATATACTAATACTAGTTTTTAAGGAATTACCTCTGTTGAGTCCAGTATTGGGTTGTAATACAGATCATTCAATTTTATTCTGCTTTTAGCAATTAATTCTTTAACTTTGGGAATTATAGATAATACTATCCTAAGATATTCCTTATTTACCTCGTCAACTACTTTAAACCCTTCTTCACCCCAATATCTCTCCTTCTGGGCGTACAGACATCTTCCACCACAATAATCTCTGAATTCACAATTTTTACAATCTTGAGGCAAAGGATCTTCCATAATTCTGAAGCCATTTTTGACGTTACCTAACTCTGCCCACTTCTCTCTAACTGCAATAGGGCAAGAAAGAACTCTACCATCTGGAGTAACTGTCACTGAAGAATAACCAGCACCACAAGGTGATCCTTTATATCCTCCGAAGAAGTATGCACTTATTACACCTAGAATAGGTATTATCTTAATTATCTCTCCTTCTTCTAGTTTTGACAAGAAAAATTGTACTAACTTCCTAATGCCAGGTAAGTATGAGGAATATGCCCAGCTCTTAAAATCCCATTCTTCACTCCATATTACGTCTAATTGCCAATGAACTTTGTCAAATAATTTGAGATTAATTAGATGCATTACATCTTCATAAATATCAGTATCTTGAGTTACAGCCATTCTGGCGATTGTTTCCACACCGAGACTTTTTAGATGTTTAGAAGCTCTTAATACCGCATCATAGATCCCTTTTCCCCTATGCTTATTAGTTATTTCCTCTCTTCCATCAATCGAAAGGAGGACAACGTTAATTCTCTTCCAATATTCATCTGGTAAAAGCTTATATAAAGTGCCGTTTGTTTGTATACCATATCTCCTAGCTTTAATATTATCTAGAACGCTCATTATGAATTTTGGGTTTAGTAGAGGCTCTCCACCATAAAAAATTATAGTAGAGTCTCTATCTTCTTCTATCATCTTCTTTAAGCTTAATACATCATAGTTTACAGAGTATGGCACGA
>NZ_QIMI01000200.1:0-2031 GCF_007050195.1 Sulfolobus sp. B1
AGGGGTAGTGGCTATGAATAGATCGCCCTCAACTCTGCTCTTTAAGTTGTACTTAGCCTCTTCAGCTACAGCAAAGCCGAATGTCATACAGTTTGGACATTCCCTACATAACCCTCCCATTTTCTCCTCCTCTTTCTTTGCAGCAGATGTTGGTCTAAGCATGCAGTTCCAAGTGTTGTTATTTCCCCTCAATTTGTTGATTTCTTCCACATGTTTGTCGTAGTCTTTCCTCAATATGGCTAGTATGTTCCTTCTCCATGCCGATTGTATTTTATCGTAGAGTATTATTGGGTATTTCTCATTCCCTATCGTGGCCAATGAGATGTCTTCTCCTCCTTCATGTCTTATCAGTAACTCGTTTTCAGCCTGTAGTGTAATGTAGACGTTTACCACCCTTCCCCTTGGGACGACCGCGTTCGGGTCCTCTTTACTTAGGTTAGAAAAAAAGCTAATAGCTTTATCCCCAAATAAACTCTTTACTAGATCTATACCTTTCATTTCCTCTCACCACTCCTCCCGAAATATAAAAACTGTAAATAAATCCACGTGCTCAAGGAGTTTGCTATTCGTATAGCAAGACTCCTATCACTATTGTTTTCTATATCGTACAACTTCTCAAAAATATCTCTAAGGGCAAAAAATAGATTTGACTTGGAGTCATCACTTAAGGAATACTTATTATCTAGCGAGCTGATCGCATCACTTACGGCTAAATTGATCCTATCCTCCTTTTTTAGTGCTAACGAAGAGGTCCTAAAGAACGTTTCCACTCCGTCTCTGAAGAAACCTATTACGTCGTATTTTGAGGGATTAGGGGACTTTTTCTTTACTATATTGACTAGCTCTAAGGCTAGGGAATTTATTGAAGAAGATAGGGTCTCACCCATTTCACTCACCTCTTCCATTACGAAATTTAAAAAATTTAAATGACTTATAATTGGGTTATGGGGCCCCTTCTCTTGGAGTTTACTCTCATCCATTACAGAACCTATCCCCAACCCAAACGATATCACGAAAAGTGACGGGTCGACTGCGTAATATAAATCAGACTCTTCCACCATGGAGCTAACACAGTTCTCGAGATCACTACCCTTACAGATGCTCGCAATAGTATCATACTTAGCCTTATAGGCTAAAAGTGTAAGCAAGGTTTTGTAGTTAGCCTCCTTAGTTTCCTTACTTAATGACATCCAGCTGTAGTTGAAGACTGAGTCCACCTTAATCCTACCCTCCTCCATTGGGATGTCCATGATGTTAGATGATATAAACACGGGGGAGGTGAGATAAACTATGGAGAGTAGTGGGGTATATCTCATGAGATCATTTATATCTTTTTTGCTCAACCTCGTTGAGATCTTCATATCCTTCCCGGTGAAGAACCTAAAGGGCACTAGTACCTTTGAGCTCAGATAACTAATCAGTAAGTTCTGGTCTACTTTATCCCTAAGCTCTCCACCACAACTCACAAACACATCGTAATAGTATGAGTCTTCCTTAACCTTTTTAAAGACGTCACTTGAGTAATTAGTACCTATGTATATTGACTCTAAGAGCCTTACCGGTATCCCGGGGTAAAAGGACACTATCACAAAGGGTGGTTTGGAGACCCCAGAAAGAAGGCCTGCCTCAAAGTTACAGAACGGGCATATTTTCCAGTCATCCCTTAGACTGTCTATGTTGGCCATTGCCTTGGCTCTGGGAATAAAGATCTCCACTGTCCCACCTCTGGCCCCTATGGAGAACCCGTATTGGGTAAACCTAGCACTTTCCTCATATATTGGCATACCACAGACTACACAGTAGGACAAAGGGGATTTATTGACCCACGATAAGTCGTCTACAATGTCCCCGCCAAAGGACTTCTTCACGAAGGAAAGCAAGTTGTGGTCTATAGCCCTTTGCCCCTGTGCGTAAACTTTCTTTAATACTACCACTAATTTATCTAGTAAGTCGCTGGACTTAAATGCCTTCACGTAGTCGTTTACCTTCCCTATGCCTAGTTCTTTTTTAATCTGGTCTTTCCTATTGGAC
>NZ_QIMI01000201.1:0-2025 GCF_007050195.1 Sulfolobus sp. B1
CACCTTAAAAACTTTTTTATTCTAAACTTATAAATCCCTCTTTTAAATAAGTATGTTCTTGAGAAGCCCTAATTCAGGGAATTCCATTATGCCTTCTCCTTCTATTATTACGTAAGGTTTTGCTTTTTCTAATATCCCGTGCTCTTTTACCAAATTACTTAAATAATTAGAATGTATTAGTGATATATCATTTCCAGCTTGATAAATCCCAATCGCTGGTAAAACTAGGATTTTAGAATTGACTTTTTCTTTTATTGGCATCACTAAGAAGGACTGAAACTTTCTAGCAAAGCCTAACTTATCTCTAATAGATATTCTAGGATGTTCATGACCTATAATATACGTAGTTTCCTCCCTTGGTTCTATCTGCTTATGACCATGTGTGATAAAGATTTCTCCTAAATCTATATCTTCAACTAAGTCAACATTATCAAACTTCTCTGTGATAAGGCTTATGTAATTATCATGATTACCTTTGACTATTCTCACATTAATTTCATTTTCCTTTAAATAAGTTAGAATTTCAGTTAATTCATCTCTCTCTTGTCTAGTTAGCCTTTCGAATGTATGCTTAAAATCTCCATTTATTATAAGGTTTCTCGTTTTAAACGTAGATATCGCTCTATTTAGAATATTCAAAAATCTCTTCTTCTGTATTCTAGGTATATATATTCCCTTCTTTGCCATTTCTTCTTCATAACCTATATGAATGTCTGACATTACTATACTGTTAATTCCTTTAATGTATATTACCGGTAAATCTTCTGCTATATAAACATCTTTAACTATCTCTAACACTAATGTTAAATGGATTATGGCATATATTATTTTTTATGGGAGTGTTGAATTTAGTTGGTTTAGGTCTAGCCAAGAAGTTTATTACGAAAAGTGCAGTGGATGCTCTATTGAATTCTGATTTTATATTTTTCGATAGATATACTTCTAAGTCTTGTGATATAAATACAGATTCATTGAAAGAGATACTAAACGGCAAAGATGTCATTGAGGCTAATAGAGATTTATTAGAAAATAATTCCAAAATCATGCTTAATTACTTAGATAATAATTATAAAGTAAGTATCGCAACAATAGGAGACGCTTTAATAGCCACTACTCATGTATCTTTAGCTTTAGATGCGAGGAAGAGGGGTCATATAGTTAATGTTATACCCGCAGTATCAGTTCATTGCTATATTGTATCTAAGTCATTCTTATCTTCATATAAGTTTGGGAAATCGGTTACAGTGACATTTCCGTACGATAATTTCATAGATTATGGTCCTTATCATGTTATTAGGGATAATAAAGAACGTGGACTACATACAATTATTTACCTTGATTTAAAAGATGGTAAAGCTATGACAGCAAATGATGCATTAAATATATTGTTATCGATGGAGGATAAACATAGGATGAACGTGATATCTAAGTCAAATATTGTTATTGTAGGTGCTAGATTAGGATGTGAAAACGAAAAAGTTATAGCGATGACGGTGGAAGAGGCCCTTAATTATGATTTTGGCGATACTCCTCATATTATAATAATCCCGGGGACTCTTCATTATATGGAGGCTGATGCTATAAAATGGATGCTAATGACTTGAGAACTCGTATAGAAAAATATATCAAGGGTATGGAAGAAAGATTAAAGAATATAAATATTAATGACGAAAAATATTCTAAGGTAATAGAGTTAGCTAAGCTTTATACTGAAGATTCCAAATATTATTTGGGGAAAGGTGATTATATTACTGCTTTAGTTGATATAGTATACGCTGAAGGTCTTTTTGACTCAATTAACATTATTAACGAAAAGGAGTTCAAATCAGATGTTTCCAAGAAAGTTTTTGTAGCTGGAACTTTTGATATAGTTCATCCTGGACATATTGAATTTTTGAAAGAGGCATCTAAGTATGGGAGGGTCTATGTGGTGGTAGCTAGGGATTCTAATTCCGAGAGAATTAAAGGTAGGAAGCCAATAAATGATGAAAATGTTAGATTAGAAGTGATAAAAAGTATAAGGTA
>NZ_QIMI01000203.1:0-1963 GCF_007050195.1 Sulfolobus sp. B1
GTATTCCAGCATTCTTTAAAGTTTCCAATGTATTATAGACTGTACCATTCTCTCGTCTTGTCTTTTCCCCACTATACAGGTTGAGGTCTGTCCTCCTCCTTCCACGCAGAGCTAATACTGACAACTGTTCCCCTCCTCCTATGTCTAAAGCGTTATAGGAGTTACTCCGTTAGAAGAGTGTATGGACAACAATTTGGTTGATATAAATTGAATTTTCTTTAGATGGAAAAGTGTTTTGTGTGAGGTAACTCATATATTGGGGCGAGAATGGGTTTGATTTCCTAACACTCACCTAACTCAACCAATGACGAGATTGCTAAAAAATTCTTCAATACAGTATACTCGAAATATATTGGCATAAGTTGGAATATGTGGATGAAATCGTTGTCTACACACGTTATGTTAGCCACAACGTACCTATTCTTTGGTTCAGTTTTAGTGATCTTACCTCCTTCTCCCCCACCATCAGAGCTTCCTTAACTTCGTAATATTGAAGAGACCGGCTAAAGCTTACCCGCCATTTTTTAAGGTAAAAAAGGCTTTCCCTACTTGGTTTAAGTTAAGAAAGCCTCTTCATTTAGGACGGGGAGGAGGTCAGAAGTAAATAGAACACTTAATTGTCGTCAGCTAGGAAAGCGTAGTTATGCTATAGGTCTATAGCGTCTACAGAGCTCATGTCCTTCAACGTATTTGCTGTGTCATAAATACATACCTCTTTTGCGTCCTTGCAAACACGGTATGGGTACGTTTTGTCCTCGTGAACTTATACTTACCTTTTAGTAATGTACTTGAGAGGTAATCTTCCAGTAAGAGTACTCCGTAGTTTAAAATATCAGGATAAAGGTTAATGCAGGAGATGCTGTTTCCAGCTCGACTTTTTTCTTTTCAATAAACCTTAGTATTTACCTCTCTACCCCTACACTACATCGAAGTCTGGCCCATCACCGCCTGTGCCATACGACTTGAAGATGTAGATTAAGTACAAGATTGTGGCAACAAGCAAGCCTATTCCGATGTAGGTTAATATCATACCAGTGGTCGAATTATATACACCATCAATAAGGAAATCTAATGCTAATAATATCAAGACAGTTGGTTTGAAGTACTTGTTACTACTTGGTATTATAAATATGACTATGTACATGATGAAAAAGATTAAGACGTTTATGGTTAACAACAACTCCAACCTCTGGAAACTTGTAATCACGTCGTAATAGACTCCCACTATTGCCATACTAAGATAAGCTATGACATATGTGCTTAAAAACCTTGCGCCTATTCTCTTTTTACGGATTGCCAATGCTGGCAAACGAAGCTGACCTACTCCTCTACCGACGAGGTTTGCCGTTATTTTTATCAATCCCTACTTACATTATATGCGTAAATCAGTTTGTACTCCTCGTGAGATACTGAAGGGATGGAGGTCCTCCCTCTTCTTAGGAAAACTTTAGTAGCATGAAAGTTAGTTTTTATCTCAGCGTCTAGAAGGCTGGGGAGGTGGAGTATGGAGTTCTTTATCGCGTTCTTCCGAAGGTCTCTGTAAGTTATCTCCCTCACTTCAAAGCCTATCTCCCTTAAGTAACGAGGAATGAACTCAACGTTCTCCCTTCCGTGGAGTTCCATAACTATCTCCCTAGCGTTTTTAACAACGTCGCTCTTTATAGCATATTTTTCAGCCCCCTCTATATCCATCTTTATTACGTCAGCGTGAGAGACTAGAGAGTCTAAAGGTTTAACCTCGACTTCTATGCCTTCTCCAGATAAAGACGATGTAACACCGTTTAACCTAAATTTCATCCTTCCTTCAATTTCGCCAACTGCAAAGGGCAATACTTCAACGTTAATTACGTTGTTCAGCTCTAGGTTCTTCCTCAGAAATTCTAAGTAACTAGGGTTTGGCTCTATCGCTATAACCCTTTTAGCCCTTCTTGAAGAGGGAGGACCTCCATCCCTTCAGTATCTC
>NZ_QIMI01000204.1:0-1929 GCF_007050195.1 Sulfolobus sp. B1
AAGTAATTTATATTATCCAAGGAAAATTATGGCCAGACTTCTTGGGTTATCCAGAATTAGGTATTGGAGAGAAATTCCTTATTAAGGCAATCAGTATAGCTACTAATGTTAAAGAGAGTGAAGTAGAAGGTTTAAACAAAAAGTTAGGAGATCTTGGAGAAGTAGCTAGAATGTTAAAGAGTAAACAACAATCCTCTTCAATTTTAAGTTTTCTGAATACTGGTAAAACTGATGAAGGATTGAGTCTAGAAGAAACTTACTCTACGCTAAGTAAGATAGCATTAACAACTGGCGAAGGCAGTAGAGATTTAAAAATTAGGTTACTGGCTGGATTGCTAAAAAAGGCAGATCCACTAGAAGCTAAATTCTTAGTAAGATTCGTTGAAGGCAGACTAAGAGTTGGAATAGGTGATGCAACAATTATAGATGCTTTAGCTATTGCATTTGGAGGTGGGCAAAATAATTCAGAAATAATAGAAAGAGCATATAACGTTAGAGCTGACCTAGGTAACATTGCAAAAATTCTAATGGAAAACGGCATTGAAGCATTAAAAACTGTCAAGCCTGAGGCAGGAATTCCTATTAGACCAATGTTAGCAGAAAGGCTCTCAGATCCAGAGGAAATATTGAAAAAAGTTGGTGGTTTAGCCTTAGTTGACTATAAATATGATGGGGAAAGAGCTCAAATACACAAGGATGGGAATAAAATCTATATCTTTTCCAGAAGATTAGAAAACATAACCTCACAGTACCCAGATGTCGTAGATTACATTAGTGAGTTTATAGATGGAGACAAGTTCATAATTGAGGGTGAGATTGTAGCTATAGATCCAGAGAGTGGAGAAATTAGACCATTTCAAGAGCTAATGCATAGAAAGAGAAAATCTGATATTCATGAAGCTATTAAGAGTTACCCGGTTAACGTGTTTTTATTTGACCTAATGCTATATAACGACGAAGATTATACTAATAGACCTTTGCAAGATCGAAGGAAAATTTTAGAAGCTATTGTAAAAAATAATGATAAAGTAAAAATAGCTAACCATATCATGACGGATAATGTAAATGTATTGAAACAATTCTTTTATCAAGCAATATCTGATGGAACAGAAGGGGTGATGGTTAAATCCTTAAGTAAAGATTCGATTTATCAAGCTGGAGCTAGAGGATGGCTATGGATAAAGTTAAAGCGTGACTACCAGAGTGAAATGGCTGACACGGTAGATTTAGTAGTAATAGGAGGTTTCTACGGAAAAGGCAAAAGAGGTGGAAAATTAAGTTCATTATTGATGGCAGCTTACAATCCATCCACTGATACTTTTGATTCAGTATGCAAGGTAGCTAGTGGATTCTCTGATGAACAACTAGATGATTTACAAAAGAAATTGAATGAGATAAAGAGGCAAACCAAACATCCTAGAGTAAATTCTAAAATGGAGCCTGACGTGTGGGTAGAGCCATTATATGTAGCGGAAATAATAGGTGCCGAGATAACACTCTCTCCCTTACATTCATGTTGCCAAGATATGATAGCTAAAGATTCTGGATTATCAATCAGATTTCCTAGATTCATAAGATGGAGAGAAGATAAAGGTCCAGAGGATGCTACTACAACTGAAGAGATCTTAGAGATGTATAAGAGACAGTTAAAGAAAAAGGTAGATACTAGCCAGTCAGAAGAAAACGCTAATATTTAATAATGAATAATAGTCTGAATGTGTATATTCGAGATCTTGTAAAGATTCTTCCCAATGGAGCCATACTGGTCGGAAATAATTTTACGATAGATGGGCATCACGATAGACCATTCAGAGTAGCTACACATTTTCACGCAGATCACATAAAAGATCTTGAGAAAAGTATAAGAATTTGTCAAGGGATTATTGCGACTTCAGTAACTCTTGAAATTTTGAATTTAGATTATTCGAT
>NZ_QIMI01000205.1:0-1927 GCF_007050195.1 Sulfolobus sp. B1
AGGATGTTAATATCGACTTTAATAAGTTAGTTAGTATAATATTTGAGAATATTAGGATAGGTAAGGAGGAGGCAAAAGAGCTATCATTTCTAGAACCTCTTAAAGGTTTCGCGATGATTTTGGATAATTTAGGATTAGTATTCATTGATGGTTACATAATTTTTACTGACGCAAGGGCTACAAATTGGGATATGTTAATTAAAAATGCATTAAGGGGAGTAGTGATAAGAAATGGTTAGTATAAAAAGGGGAATAGATAAACTGAAGGGGTATGTAGGCCATATTAAGATTGATGAACAAGGGAAGATAATAGAGAGTAGGAATGTTGAAAATCCTGCTAAATTAGCTGAGGTCATTAATTTTAATCTTAAGAGAGGAAATGAAGAGGCAAGAGAGCTGGGATTTAATAAGATGAATGGTTTTGCGATATTCGGTGAAAAGGAATCATTAGTCTTTATGAAAGGATTAGGTGTAGTTGTAGATTCTCAAAAAGTTGATTGGCAGGATGTGTTCACGTATTATACATTTAATGTAGCGTTTTGTGCTACTGGTGTTGTATTAACTGTTTTATCATTAATATTGTTTTATATAGCAATATTTACGAACTTCATGTATTTTCTAGCTCCGGAACCTCGATTCTATATACCTACTATTCTAATAATTATTGGAGTATTTTTCTTAGCTATATCTAAGTCTAAGCTGGCTTATAGATTAGAATAGTTTTTCTCTAATAAACACTTCTATATAGTAATGAGAGAAACTTTTAAAAACTATCGATACTAATTCATTATAGCGTGAAAACATGAAAGAGCTTAAAGGAACCAAAACTGCCGTGAATCTAAAAAATGCTTTCTGTGGAGAAGCAATGGCAAATAGAAGATACTTATATTTTGCAAAAAGAGCTGATGAAGAAGGATATCCCGAATTAGCGGGATTGTTGAGAAGCATAGCTGAAGGAGAAACCGCTCACGCTTTTGGGCACTTAGACTTCATAAGACAAGGAGGAATAGGAGATCCAGCAACTGATAAACCAATAGGAACTTTAGAGCAAATGTTAGAGTCTGCTATAGCTGGAGAGACTTATGAATGGACCCAAATGTATCCAGGCTATGCTAAAGTAGCGAGAGAGGAAGGATTTAATGAGGTTGCAGAGTGGTTTGAGACATTAGCTAGAGCAGAAAAGAGTCACGCAGAGAAGTTCACGAACGCCCTTAATATGTTAAAGGGAGGCAAATAATGTATTCTTTAAATCCAAGTAATCCTTCTTTTTTTGACTCGAATAAGTTATTATCTGAGTTTATAAGACAAGCTAGTATATGTCACGGCTGTAGAAGGTGTTTTAATTATTGTGACGCATTTCCTACGTTATTTGAATACACTGATAAGAAACAACCTAAAAACTTAACATTAGATGATCTCTTTGATGTAGCATCTAAGTGTTTCCATTGTAAGATGTGTTATGTCAATTGTCCTTACACTCCTCCCCATGAGTTTAGCATGGATTTCCCCAGCTTAATGGAGTGGAGCTGGCTATACTACAAGAAAAAGAGAGGGTTAACTCTCAGAGACTTTCTTTTTGAAATGTTAGATGGGGTTGCTTTAGCTAGACCGTTAGCTAAAAATATTATGGAGAAAAGTAAAGAGCTCTTAGGAATTCATAGAGAGGCACCTACATTACCGGTTGCAGAAAAGGGTTTAAGAGAAAAGGTAAAACCCAAGAAAATTGATAATCCCAAAGCAAAAGTAGCATTATTTCCAACATGTCTAGTCGAAAATTTCTTTACTGAAATAGGAGAAGATATAATTGAAGTTTATAATAGTTTAGGTATAGAAGTTGTAATACCCAGATTTTTGTGTTGCGGAGCACCTATGCTAGACTCTGGAGATATAGATAGATTAAAGAAAAACGCTGAATATAACCTTTCTC
>NZ_QIMI01000020.1:0-18690 GCF_007050195.1 Sulfolobus sp. B1
TTCACAAAAAAATATTAAAATGATAATAGGAGCGAGAATAGGAGGAATTGGAAAGAGGCCACAAAACGTAGACATACTGACTTTTTCAGACTTAATCACTTCCTAAAATAGGTCAAGAATATCGGCTCCAAGCATCTTTAAGTCTTTTTCTTTTATTCCAAAATATTTTAGTACTATCATCAACGAGGGAATAATTTGGTTGTTAAGATAGTATTCAACATCTATCTTATTCTTTTCCTTAACCATGAAAAATGGCTCAGCTCTATTGGAAACATTACTTGAACCTTTAATAATTACATAACCTATCTTATCTCCTTTTGCGACCAAGTAACCTGACTTGTTAGCTTTTTCTGCAGCTACTACTTGAGGTGGCTTAGGATTAGAAAATGAATCGACGACTCCCCAAATGGCTAGATCTTCAACTTTATACTCACCTCTTTTAAGCTTAGCTATGGATGTTCTGATAAGTTTTATAACCTCCTTAATATTGTTGGAATAGAATATAGAATTGATAACTTGATCTTGTAAATCTCTAGCCAAATTGCATAAATTTTCACGAAATCTTTTCAGCCCAAATATTTCTATCTTTCCATTTTCCAATAAACCTATAAATGCGTTATTGTTTTCCAAAAATATTATTTTCCTATAGTTTTTCTCAATATTTATATTAGATCTGTATAATTGATTAATATTTCTTACTAATTCGCTTACATTTTCTGCTTTACCCTTTAAGAAGACGGACGTAAGATCTGCATAAATCACCTTTACATCAGTTCCTTCAAGCATCTTCATAATATTACTTACTATGTCCTTGCCCAGAGTATCTATTAGTTCATTAATTTCCTTATTATACCACCTAGAACCCATCCGTCTTAGATAAAGAAGAAATGTGCGTAAAATAATACTGATAGCTCTATCCCTATCACTTAGCCCTAGTAACCTACTTAATACACTTGGGTAAATACCTTTTGGCTCGGTTCTAAATCGATAATTGAAGACCTGTTTACAAACTTCACATTCCTCATTCACTAAAGTATCTGGTGATATATTATATTCTAAGATTTTTGAAATAAATATAGGTGTTATGTCTAAAACATATACATTTTCATGTATACCGGGCATAGGAGGTACTACAACATCACTCCTATTCTTTTCCTTATCTTGATCACGCTTATTCGGTACCAAATGCTGCATTTTATATGCCTCTCTAATTAGCAACCATTCAACACTACTAGTAATATTAGCTGCTGGCAAATGGTCTAAGGGAAAGCCAGTTATCTCTGATATTTGTTCACTTATTGGAAGAATTTTTTGGCTTAATAAATAAATCAGTTTTACTTTCTCCATATTATATTCTTTGACAAGATCTTTTTCCTTAACATTATCCCAATATTTTCGAATTTCATACCATTTTAACATTTTATTTTTACATTCAGATAAATTAAAATATTCTGCAGATTTACAAATATCTTCTATATAATTTCTAGAAAGAAGTTTTAGAGTACCCTCTAGATCAACGTTAAGTCTTCCAGATATAGAATAATGGCCATAAGTTCCTTGTGAAACCTCTACCTCTGGCTTTCTGCCTATTTCAATCCTTACCCCAAGCGTCTTAGCCCTTTCTAACATATAGGGCCAAGCGAACTCATTGCTGTTATATCCCACTATTATATCAGGGTCATACTTTAGTATGAAGTCCACAAAACTTCTGAAAACTTTTAATTCATCATCTGAACTAATTTGGAAACCTCCTTGATTTGTCCACAACCCTATAAGTATAAGAGGATCTCGTCTTGGGTTTGGATATCCGTATCTTGTGTAGACCTCTATGTCAAATGCTAAAGTTCTTAAATCTGGTCTTTTATCCTCATATCTCGAAATAATCTTTTTTAACTCATATATTTTATTAACTCTAATACCTTCGTTAGAGCCTATTTCCTCTACCTCAGCCTCTATCCAAGAAAAAGGTTTTAGATCATTATCGATTAGATATCGCATAGAAAACCTTATGTCAGCTTCATAAACCTCCTTAATACCTTTTATCTTGGTGACTAGATTTCTATAAATCCTTACGTAGGTAGGGATTCTGGTTTTAATTAATAAGACGTCAATATTCATGTTATTTGGAGCTTTTCTCATGACAGTCTCAATGCTCTCTATTGGCGATTCTTGTCTACTTATAGCTCTTATTTCTTCTATAATTTTCTCTTTGTTACCCTCGAAGGATGCATAGAAATAAGGCTTGAAACTCTTCTCTATTAATAGTACTCTTTCATTATTTTGGTCTATGCCCCAGATATAAATTAATGGTGAGTTGTTCTTTACCTCATATGATACGTCAAGTATAAAGAAATTCCTAATCATGATATTTAGTAAGATATTCGGGCTTTTGAACCTATTTAGAATTTTTGAAAATTAATCAATATTGATATTATATAAATTTTTCACCATGATTAATGCATGCTTACCTCTACCATAGTAATTTTTTCGCAAATATGTAGAAATATATCCATTTTTCCAATATAGAGAAATAGCTTCACGATTCCTTAGATCTACTTCTAGATAAGAATATTTAGCATTTTTCATCTTAAATTTTTCTTCAATTGATTTTAGAAGAATAGAGCCTATTCCCCTCTTTCTGTATGCCTTATCTACGGCTATCGATACTATATGACCTCTGTATCCGTTCTGAATTATCCCAATAACGTATCCAATTATTTTTCCATCGTACTTAGCAGTGAGATATAAGCCATCTGCTAAAACTAAATATGCCCGTAAAAGAGAATAAGGATAAGGCTTTTCAAAACTATTAACTTCTATTCGATATATCTCATCTAGATCATTCTCTGATGCATCAGATATAAGTATCATCCTTGAGTAATATATGAGATGTGAGAATATTAGAGTTTGACGAGAAAAGACAGTTAATGAGGTTACACGTGGAGACAGAAGACGATCTTTGGACTTTACATATAATTTTACAAAATGGAGATAAAATAATCGCGCGTACTTCAAGAGACGTAGGATTAGGGAAAGAGAGTAGACGTATACCGATGACGATAATACTTAAGGTAGAGCATACAGAATTTTAAGAATTTACAAATAGATTACGAATTCATGGAATAATAGAAGATGCACCAGAGAGATTTGGTATAAAAGGAGCTCATCACACTGTTAATCTGGATATAGGGGACGAAATAGTTATAATAAAAGATCATTGGTCTAAATATGCAGTTGATAGAATATACAAACAAGCTAAGAGTAAAAACAATATTTTAATAGTTATCGTAGATTTTGATGAGTATATAATTGCTATACCGTACGAACAAGGGATAAAAATACTTTCTGAAAAAAACTTAAAATCAATAAGTGACGATGAAATTACAGTTGAAAGAAACGCAGAGGAAGTAGTTAATGAGATCCAATCTTTCACAGATCAATATCACCCTAACGCAATTTTGATAGCTGGACCTGGATTTTTTAAAGAAATTATAGCTAAAAAGCTTAATTTAAAAAACGTTAACATCTATATTGATAGCGTATCCTCAGCTACCAGAGCTGGATTAAATGAAATACTCAGAAGAGATATAATAGACAAGATAATGAGTGACTATGAGATATCAAAGGGAATAAAATACATGGAAAAGGCTTTAGAGTTATTAACAAAACAACCCAATTTAGTAGTTTACGGTGTGGAACATGTAAAGAATTCCTCTGAGATGGGGGCAATAGATATAATCTTAGTTATAGAAGATATGATATCAAATACTGACGAGGAGAAAAGGATAGAGATAGAAAAAATTCTCGAGGATGTCGAGAATAAGCGCGGAGAAGTTATATTAGTACCTAAGGAATCTCCTATTTATTACCAACTTAAGAGCCTTACTGGAATACTAGGAATTTTAAGATTTAGTATAAATTAAATTTTGGTTTACCCTTAATCTTCTGAAATCGGGATGCTCTTCAACGATGTATATTTCCTTTATTACTCCCATATATTTTTTCTTAAGATTCTCA
This sequence comes from Sulfolobus sp. B1, assembly GCF_007050195.1. Taxonomy (NCBI): domain Archaea; kingdom Thermoproteati; phylum Thermoproteota; class Thermoprotei; order Sulfolobales; family Sulfolobaceae; genus Sulfolobus; species Sulfolobus sp. B1. The sequence goes on from NZ_QIMI01000020.1 coordinate 4,018, forward strand.
ACTACAGTTGGAGAAATTGAATACTCATTTTCACTTATTCTCTCACCGAAATCTTCCATCTCGTAAATAGGTTTCTCGGTCCTTATTATTGCTCTTACAACAGTTCCCTCATTGGTATAATCTTCATAGGCTTTAGCACTATATTTTATTGTTCTAAAGAACCTAGTTCTAGTCTCAACAACGTCCTTATAAACTGAACTGCAATAATGTAAGGTCAACCTCTTCTCATTCTCAAATTTCTTGATAATATCGTATGCAGTTTCAAAACTACCCGATACGCCAGTTATACCATGACCTACGCGAAACCCTTTACTATTAAGATTTGTATAATTTCTTGAATTTAATTCTAATTCATTTAAATTTATAAACTTAACGTTGTTTTCTATTGCCCACTTTATTAGCTTCTCTACTTTCTCATTATCATTAGGAACTGCTGGTATTTCCATACCTACATCTATATCATATTTCAATGCCGTCTTTATCGCATTTAAATATATCTCCTTAACTGGATGAAATCTAATTTCATCCAATCCAGCATTGACCAACTCTATCATCACATCATCATTTACATAACGACCAGTTGTATACAAGTGAACGTGAAAACTTTGACCAAACTCGTCCTTAAGTAACCTTATTGCTTCAACTACTCTATCAATTTTAAGAATGGGGTCTCCTCCGGTAATCCCGGCACCTAATGCCTTCATTCTATAAGCCTCATAGATTATGTTAAAGAGATCTGCAACAACTTCCATCTCATTGGCAAAAATTCTATCCTTATTAAAACGTTCCTCACTAACGGGGCAATAATAACAGTTATCATCACAATATCCAGTTATGTATAATACTAACTTGCTTCCTAATCTGCAGAGTTCACATCCTTTAGGTAATTTCCCATTGTATAAGCTTATCTCCGGATTTCCTATAATGGTCAATTAATTCCTCCACTTTATCTCTCACTTTTTCACTTTTAACTTCTCTCTTTAATTCTGTCAGTTGCCTTATAGCATCAGATAAATTAAGAGGTTTATTAGCTTGGAGTTTAGGGAAACCTTCATTACCACCTTCAGGAAAATACCAATTCTTAAACCACGTAAAACCAGCTGAAAGAATCGAGAAACCTAAGGGGGTTTCAGCTGGATGCTGACCTTTATATAGCATTTCCATAGTCTCCTTATCTCTGATATAAGTAACAAACAACTTAGATGCAGGACACAATAAGTTGTAGATGCGTTTAAATAAATTTACTTCAAGCTTTTCTGACATATATCTTAAAACTGGATAATAATCAATTTCTAACCAAGGAGTATAATACTCTCTGCCCTCAAAATAATTGCACCTACCAATAATCTGAGTCCCTAGCATTAAATCAAAAGTTATTAACTCCTTTATATGAGAGCGTTTTACATTTATTACATTTAATTTCAAGTTTTTATCTAAATATAAATTGTCTATGTTAAACATTTATCATTCTCCTAAAATATTTATTGGTCTTATATAACTTATTTATTACATCATAAATAGTATCATCTCCACTAATATCATATCTAAGGTATATACCAGAGTGACCACTTTCTTTCCTTTTCATTAATAACGCTTCTCTTTCCCTTATAGTATTAACTGAAATCTTTAATAGTTTAGACGCGTAGTCCTCATTTCCCTGCAGAGAGATTTCCATATGTCCGTAATCTGTAGGTTCAATTATGTACAATTTCTTGTTTACTCCGGGCACTCTCTTATTATTCTCTAGATCCTCTATACCCACTAACCCTCCAAAGTTATAGAATTCAACTTCATCTCGCTTTAGCTTTCCAAGAGGAAATGAGATTACTACTTTCTCGTCCTCATCTAGCGATAAATAAGCTTTTGGTGTTGACCAAGGTGTAGGCTGAATAATATATTTATGATGAACGTTCAACGTATCTAACAAAATATAGTTAGGTTCAAAAATTACGATATCTATATCACTTTTCTCATTTACATCCCCCCTAGCTACTGATCCATAAACAAAGCCTATAAGCCCTAATTTTTTTAAGTTATATAAAAGGTCTAAAGCCATTTTCCTTTTCTTTGTTAATAGTCTCCAATGAGCATCTGTATACTCTACTTGCATAGTTTTTATATTCACTATCACTGTATTTAGACTTATGGATATTATTTACTTAACATTAGTGACATTTCTAGCATCTTGGATAATAATTTATTTATTAAAAGATAAACTTAAAAAATACAATATAACTGTTTATCCTTTCTTTATAATGTGGAGAAAAAAATCTAGGGAATATTGGTTTCCTAGAGTTTCTAAATCCAAAATATACAAAATCTATGAGAGAATATCAATGTTTCTAGGCTTTATATTAATGATTGGGGGAATATCACTAATATTTTATATAATAGTTGAAATGTTTACAATAAAACCTAATCAAACACCTTCTATTGCACTTAAACCGATCATCCCTGGCGTTACTATAGGATTGTCACAAGTTCCATACCTCTTACTAGCTATCGGAATCTCGGTTGCAGTACACGAAATTTTTCATGCGCTATCAGCTACTTCAAATAATGTTAGAGTAAAAAATGGTGGAATTTTGCTATTGGCAATATTCCCAGGTGCATTTGTAGAGCCAGACGATAACGAGTTTAACTCTTCATCAACAACTAGTAAGATAAAGATAATAAGTGCTGGTATAGTGATAAATTTAATATTAGCACTTATTGCATTACCACTATCCTTTGAACTACCATATTTACCAAGCGCATTATCTCATGGTATACAGATAGTGGGTGTGCTAAAAAATAGCGTAGCTTATAATTCTTCAATAACTGCAGGAGATATAATATATGCCATAAACGGTCATCCTATTACTACTTTTCAACAGTTGCATGAATTCCTCACTAACTACACTAACGTTTCAATAACATTGTTGTTGCCTAATCATACTTTTCATAATATATCAGTTTACATTCCCAACCATTTGTTAGGTGTTTACGTTACATATTATATACCGGGACCTTTAATATCAATATTAACATTTTTCACTTGGATGTTCATAGTAAATTTCAGCCTATCACTTTTCAACGCAGCGCCTTTAATAATTACCGATGGAGGGAAACTATTAACTGAAGCTTTAAAGAGATTTCTAGGGGAAAACGGTGAAAAAGTGTCCTTTTACTTGCAGTCAATATTCTTGTTAACTTTTATATTTGCAATATTTGTTTCTAATCGTCCTCCAGGATAACTTTACTACTTATCATAGGAAATGGAATTACTTTTTTTATACTATAATTATTAGTTAACAACATTATTAATCTATCAATTCCTATTCCTAAACCCCCAGTAGGAGGCATCCCATAACTTAACGCCCTTATAAAGTCTTTATCATATGGATGTGCCTCCTCATCCCCACGCTTGAACATCTCTTGCTCCTCTTTAAATAATTTATCTTGAAGTATCGGATCATTAAGCTCCGTATACGCATTAGCAAACTCCATTCCTGCAATAAATAGCTCAAATCTCTCTACTAATCCTTGTTTACTTCTATGAGGTTTGCATAATGGAGTAGTCTCTATAGGATAGTCAGTTATAAATGTAGGATCTACAATATTAGGCACTACTAACTTATCAAAGAGTTTCTCTATCATTAGTCCTCTTATGTACTTATTCCCTCTAGGAATAAGACCATACTTCTTCATTAATTCTGTTAACTCTTCATCGGTCATACCTTCTACGTTCTTTCCTAAAGCTTCTGATAAAGCCTCAAACATGGAAACTCTTCTGAATGGTTTCTCTAAGTCTATTTCATATTTACTATAAGTGATTTTTGTGGTGTTGAGAACTCTTTTAGCGACTGTTCTTATTAAATCTTCAGTTAGATTCATGATATCATTATAGTCAGCGTAAGCCCAATATAGCTCGAGTAAAGTAAACTCCGGATTATGAGTCACATCTATATCTTCATTTCTAAAAACTTTTCCAATTTCAAATACTTTATTAAATCCTCCAATAATATACCTTTTAAGATATAATTCAAGCGCTATTCTTAGGTACCAATCCTCATTTAGATAATTAACATGAGTTCTAAAAGGTCTAGCTAAAGCTCCACCATATACTGGTTGAACCACTGGAGTCTCTACCTCAATGAAGCCCTTAGAATATAAGTATTCCCTAATGCTTCTAATTGCACTATACCTTATCTCCATTGCTCTTCTGGCGTTATCATTATATAGGAAATCGACATAACGATGAGCATATCTGAATTCTGGGGATAGTTTAGACCAGTCCGGCGGTTCTACTAATGCCTTCGACAATAATTTATAATCTTTTACAAGTAGGCTTAACTCTCCTTTCATGGTATAAAACACATCGCCTTTAACTCCTATTATATCCCCTCTATCTATATACTTAAAGAAATCTTCATACTTTTCATTAAGCTCATTTACTCTTAGATATAATTGTAGTTTCTCTCCTTCATCAAAAATATCTACAAAGGAAGCTTTACCGTGTCTCCTTATATTAGCCACTCTTCCAGCGGTAGAGATGTTAAACACGAATGGTTCATGTGACTTTGAATCGTAAGAAAGGGCAAGATTTTTTATATCCTTAATAGTATGTGTAATCTCATATTTAGCTGGATAAGGCTCTATACCCAATTTTCTAAGTTCTTCAATGATTTTTACTCTCCTTTCGTCCCAATTCATCGGCAATAAATTACTTTACGAAAATTAAAGTCTGTCTTCTCTTACAAGATGAATAACCTTATTTGAAGCCATTAACTTTTATTATCACTTTTACATTGAAGATCATCACCAATAACCCTTTTTAAGGAATAAACGGTTAAAAATGATTTTGAGCTAATCGCTTAGTCTAGGATTATGTTAAAAATTATATACCGAAAAGTCAAATAGTTAAAAATTAACGACCATCAAAATGTATGGGCCCGCGGGGACTTGAACCCCGGACCACTGGGTCTCTCCTCTCCAGATATACCTCATCCCTAGGAAAGGTCGGCTGACCCAATGTATAGCACATATCTGGAGCCCAGCACTCTACCTTGCTAAGCTACGGGCCCACGGTTTAATTTAGAACTGGAAAGAAAATAAATTTAATGTATAAAAAAGGCATTAGAATTAACTTGATGTAGCTTTTCCTCTTATTTCGTTTACTCTCTTTATAACTTCATCCAATATTTCTTTAGCCTCGCCTGGCTCAATTATTGCAACAGAAGCAGCAGCTACTTGAAGACCAGCAGCTTCACCAAGTGCTTTCTTGGAGGAGACGTAAACATAAGGAACTTTCTTCTCATCACACAACGCTGGTAAATGTGCTACTATCTCCTCCGGCTGAACATCCTCAGCAATTGCAACTAATTTAGCTTGACCTCTTTCTACAGCTTTTGTAACCTCGTTAGTTCCCTTCTTTATTTTCCCCGAATCTTTAGCCTTTCTTATTAAATCTAGAACCTTATCTGCTAAATCTTGAGGTACTTCAAATTTTACATAAACTGGTTTAGACATAGCGTTCATCCTCCTCTCTTATCTTCGTCCCGCATTTGACTAAGAGTTAACTCAGCTAAAAAGTTTACTCATGCGAAAAAACCGCGTCGATTTCTTCATTATCTATCTTATCAATTCTTACAAACCCAAACCTCATAAATTGTACTATTTCGCCTTCTTTCAATTCTCGTACTATTTTTTCTCCATAACCCTCAATTTTCTCTAGCTTGTCTCCTTCAGCTTTCAGTACTTTTACTTTGACCTTATCATCATATTTAACCCAATGGATTATTCTTGCGTTAACCCTTCTAGCCTCAGATATTTCCTTACTGTGAAATATTAGTTTTTGACCTTCTATTTTAACGTTACATAACTCTAACAATCTTACTACATCTCCACCTCTTACATCGTTCTTCTCCAGTAAGATTTTATCACCAGGATTTACGATTATTTCTCTATACAAATCCTTTGATGGTATTAAGGGAATCTTTGCTGTGATCGTATATGGTAATTCGATGATAAACTCTTCCCAATCATGAACAAACATTAACCTTTTAGCTATTGGATCTAACTTTTTCCTATTTATAGCTGCAATATTATCAAAGCTTATGGTAGCATCATTCATTTTAATTCCTACATCTAAAATAATTTCTTTAACAGTTTCTGGTAATATTCCTCTCCTTCTGAGAGCTGCTAACGTAGGTAGTCTAGGATCGTCTATAGTAGAACCTTTCTCTATAATTCCTCTGATTTTAGACTTACTCATCATAAAACCTTCTAATTTTAATCTGCCGAATTGTAGAACTTTAGGTAATTCCCAACCAAAGTAATTATAAATCCATTTTTGTTTTTCAGTGTTTGTCATATGTTCTTTAGCTCTCAAAACATGAGTAATTCCAAGCTCATGATCATCTATGGCACTAGCAAAATTGTAAGTAGGCCATACAATATATTTACTTCCAACTCTAGGGTGAGGATTCTTCTCAGTATTAATTATCCTAAGCATGACCCAATCTATTTGAGAAGGATCCTCGCTACTTAGATCAGTTTTTATCCTTACTACCGCTTCACCTTCCCTAAACTTACCGCTTAACATACTATCAAACAATTCCAAATTCTTCTCTATGGGGGAGTTACGATGTAAACATTCCGGTTCTTTAATCTTACCTTTACTATCTCTAAATTTTTTAAAATCCTCATTCCTGCAAGTATCAACGTATGCATAACCTTTACTAAGTAAATGCCTAGCATAATTATAGTATATTTCTAATCTATCTGAAGCGTATATTTCCGCGTCCCACTTTATACCTAACCATCTTAAGTCTTCCTTAATCCACTCATAAGCCTCCTTTATAGGTTTTTTAACTTTGGGGTCAGTGTCATCAAACCTTAGAATAAACTTGCCATTTCTCGCATATTCATAAGATAATATGGCAGCCCTAGCATTCCCTAGATGTAAAGGACCATCTGGATTCGGAGCGAAACGTGTTACGATTTCTCCTTTACTATCCACTTTAAGGGTTTTCTTAGCCTGCTCAGTTTTTCTTTCCACTAATAATTCAGGGAACTTCTGACTTATCTCCTTCTTCTGATCTTCAAATGTCATAGAATTTACTTTCTCAACAATCTGCTTAACTAATTCAAGTATATTCTTATTTCCTCTTAGATCTGGTCTCTCTGCAAAAATCTTCCCTACTACTGCTTTTGCATCAGCTTTACCGTTGTATCTATATGCGTTCTGTAATGCGTATTTATAAATTAAGTTATATACTTCCTCCTCACTCATCTTAATCTAACCCCCTCAAGTAGTTTTGTTATAAACTCCTTTACACCTTTCCCACTTTTATCGTGTGTGATGTAATCCGCGATTTTTTTCAACTCTTCATCTGCATTGCCTACTGCTATCTTAAGTCCAACTTCATTAAATAATTCTATATCCGTAGAAGAATCACCTATAGCAGCAACCTCTTTCCTATCAACGTTATGAAATTCTATTAATTTTTTTACACCAATTCCCTTCCCTGCCGGTTCGAAAGCTATATGTACAGCGTATCCACTGCTTTTAATATATAATCCCCTATCCTTTGCCCATTTAACCATTTCCTCAGTGAGTTTAGGTGGAGTAAAGCCGAAATCGCAATATCTAAATTCATTCTGCCAAGTGTCTTTAACACCAAAAGTTATTTTAAATTGTTGTATAATATCTGCCTCTAATTTCCTACAAAGTATATGTTTTTCTCCTTTGAAGAAAACGATACAACCGTTTTCGGCCACTAGACCTCCATTTAAGCCTAAGTAGGTATAAAGTCCTCTAAGTACAGGATAAGAATTTCCGCTAACTAGACCTACTTTTATTCCTGTTTTCTGAAGTTCCCGTATAGATTCTATAGCATGTATGTCCAAATTGGTTACATTTCTATCTTCTGTAAGAGTACCGTCTAAATCTAATAATAAGAGTCTTATCATGCTAAAACCTCTCTAGCTCTCTTAACGTATTCGTAGTCAATATAGACCCTTCTTATAGTTAAAATTTCCGGTACATTAGAAATCAATGTTGATTCAAAATCCTTAATGCTCTTTTCTCTATTTTCATCTAAAATCTTTATTTTAGCTTTATCTATTATTCTAATCTTCTCCTCTAATGGGTAAATAGAATCTGGTGGTATTTGAGATTTTTCTAATAAAATTCTAATATCTTCTAGTTTATTATCTCTTTCCTCATGACCATATACTATTTTTTCGTAAACCACCTTAGGACCTTTTCTATCCAAGAAACTTTTTATCTTTAGCCTTAAGTGTTCAGGTGAGTTCGTAGAATAAAGATAGTCATAAAGTACACTAAAGGCCCAATTATCATCCCAATATGCTATACTACCACTATTAACTAATTCTTTTATAACTTTTGGATCTAATATAGAATAATCACAACATTCCGATATTAACCTAAGTATCTCTCTTAATAACAACTCATATCCTATTATAGTTTTGTGATAGTAAACGGCTTGATACATGTGCAATCTAGAAATATAAAAATTCTCTAGGCTGTAAATTCCTTTATTTTGAATAACGATTTCACCATTACTCCCATAAAAGATTGTATCTAACAGTCTATAAAGATCGATATTACCTAGTTGGACCCCTGTATGCCTAGAGTCTCTGACTAAGTAATCCATTCTATCGACGTCAGCATCACTATCAATTATCGAGGAAATTATAGATCTTCCATCTAAAATATCCAAAATTTTCTCTTTATCTATTGATTCTTCATCGAAAATCTCTTGAAAATTGGGTGACTTGAGAATTATCATTCTACGTAAATCCCTAGTGGATATACCATGCCTAATGTATAATGGCTCTAAACTATGTGTAAAGGGAAATTGCCCTATATCATGTAGTAAAGAGGCTAATTTCAAATATTTTAATTCCTCTGATGTTATTACACCCATTTGGACGAACTTCTCACCTATAATACTCGATAAATGAAAAGTACCTAATGAATGACTAAATCTAGTATGCATAGCATCAGGGTATACTAAGTAGGCTAAACTGGTTTGCTTTATTCTCCTTAGCCTTTGAAATTCTGGTAGATCTACTATTTTAACTTCCTTATCGCTTAAGTTAATATAGCCATAAATTTCATCATAAATTTTCTTCATGGACTTCAACTAGGCAATAAATATGGAAAAAGAAGAATATAAAGTCCATCCCAGCTTAGGAGGGCTGCGGACCCTCTCGGTGTCCACTGCCCTCCTAACGTGGGCGGCTTAACTTCCGGGTTCGAAACGAGTCCGGGTGTTTCCCGCCCACTATGGCCGGGTGGACATAATAAAATGGCAGATTATCGTATAAAAAGTTAACCCTCTTTTTCTGACGTAGGTACTACGGCATATATTCCAGCTATATACAAGGTTCCTCCATCTTTGGGACAAGTCCCTACTACTTTAAGTACGTAATCTCCCTCTTGAAATGTCCTCTCCACTTCGTAATCATTATTTGCACATTTTATCACAGTATATACACTAACGTTTTGTTGCTGCTGTTGAGTTGAAGACATTATTGTGCCACCCCTACAGTATTTCCAACGCCTACTACAACTACTATATCTCCGGCCTTAGTTCTTTCTAGAATAATCTTCTTTACTAATTCTAAAGCTTTTGAGGCAGATTGATATATTTCTTTTCTCATTTCTGTTATAGCTTCTTCCATACTCATCTTAACAATTACAGCATCTATCGGTATATTATACTTTACAGCAACCCTTTCTATACTTATCTTTTCTGGACCAGGATCTCCCATAGCTACTCCCGTACCTTCAGCAATCGAGCCGGTTTTTTCGCCCTCAAGCTTTAACGCTGCATCAATAGTTATTATTCTAGATACTTTCCCCTTATACTCCTCAATAACGTTGCTTACGGCCTCACCAGGTCTACCTACAGTAGCCATTGGACCCTCAGCTTTTACTACAATTATTTTTCTTCCTTCAAAATCTAATTCGCCTGCAATAGTGTCTCTACTTGGATTCCATTTCTTATCAGCCTTCATGAATAAATAGGAAGCTACTAGAGGACCTAAGGAGTCTCCTACAGGTATTCCTCTCACAAAAGTATTAACAGCTTTGGAATAAGCTTCAGATATCTTAACAAGTTGAGGGACTATAAATTGTAACTGATATAATAATATAACACTATTCAATTTCTTTGCCATTATTAAGTAATGCCTTATAACCTTATAGATAAGATTTAGAGAATTAACAACTTCCGCTGCTACCTCAATTTTACTTCTATTTACCGCATCTATATTAGGCACAGCTAAAGTTATTAAATCTCTAATTTTATCCTCTCCAGTCCTTAATAATAGTCTCATTCTACCTATTATATCGGTAGGTTCTACACTCACAGGGTCAATGATGAACATTTCGGAAATCCTATCTATTAAAGGCTTAGGATCTTGTACTCCTCTCTCTTTAAGCAATTGTTCCATCTTAGCTTTGGAATCGTTTAAATACTTTTCAATCATTCCTAGCTGCGCCTCAATACCTCTAGATAACATGGAAACTGTTAATCTTGTATTAACGCCCGGCAAGTATAGAAGGAACAGCAAGACAAAGAAGATTACAGTGTATAATATGTAATATAAGGAGTTAATCTGATTTGCACTCGTTTGGGCAATAGCAATTAAACTCATATTCTCCGATAACCTTATATGATCAGAATTAATTAAACTTTTTTTAAGCAGATTTTGTTGTGACCATAATAGAATTGTCTTTAACAATAACCGTATGCTCAAATTGGGAAACTATGCCCTTTTTTACCTCGATTAATATAGGATAAGCTCTCAAATTACCTTTTTTTACTAACGCTCTCATAATATTTCTTAGTTCATCAATATTCGAAGTAAACTCCTTAAGCCATCGCTCAGAAAATGGCAAGTAATTGAAATGATTATAAATATAGTTTAATAAATCTTTCTCCTTATCAGAAAGGTTCTTAATACTGTAATTTCTTAATGAGTATATCGTTATATCTTTTCCTTCAATAACTTCTCCTCCACCATCTGTTGCAAAGGGTTCTATGGCATAAACTGAATTAGATTGAATTACGCCTAGACCTCTTTCATAAATGTTAGGAATAAATACTCCAGCATGCAACTCATATCTCCTAATTAAGTGACCGCCTAGGTTTCTAATAGGCTTATACCCTTGAGATTTAATGTTTCTTTCAATTATCTTACCTATCTCACCTATACTTTCTCCAACTCTTAAGTTAGCTATAGCAGCCTCTAACGCTATTCTAGAAGCATCTAAAAGACGCTGAAACTTATTGTCCAAACTTACTGTCACTGCAGTATCACTTATATATCCATCAATATGAGCACCTAAATCTAATTTAACTACTCCACCTTCAGGTATTCTTTTTTCGTCATTTATAGTAGGGCTATAATGAGCTGCTTCAAAGTTTATGGATAAATTACAAGGAAATGCCGGAAACGCTTTATTTTCTATAATAATATTTTCAACTTCCTCACAAATATCTATTACTTTTGTATTGGGTTTAATATCTTTTGAGGCTTCATCTCTAGCCTTAGCTGCGATTCTTCCAGCTAATAGCAATTTTTCAACTTCATCTTCATTCATGAATGTAATCTAGTGATATGTAAGCTTTAATTTTTTCCTACTAAAATGTTGTATATGGCTCAACTAAGATGGTTAGGTCACGCGGCAACATTACTGCAAATAGGTGGAAAAAATATTATAATAGATCCGTTCATTAAAGATAATCCCTCGTGTCCTTTTAAGTTAGACTACTTCAAAAACAACTTAGACATAATAATAGTAACACATGACCACTATGACCATCTAGGGGATGCAGTACAACTGATCAAAGAAAATCCTAAAGCACTGTTATTTGCAACTTATGATCTGGAAGCATATCTAGCAGAAACCTATAAGATCCCATGGGATAACGTTATCCCTGCTAACGTAGGAGGATTAATAAAAGTAGACAACGTTAATTTAGCGTTAACTAAAGCTGTACATTCTAGTACTCACAGTGATCCTACTGGGGCCATAGTATCTGCTGATGGAATCACAATATATCATGCAGGTGATACTGGTTTATTTGAGGATATGAAAATAATAGGAGAAGTCTTCAAGCCAGATTATGTTTTATTACCAATAGGTGGAAGATTTACAATGGATCCTTATCAAGCATCTATAGCTGTCGAATACTTAAAGCCCAAGAAAGGAGCTATTCCAATTCATTTCAACACATGGGATTTAATAAAGGTTGATGAAAACGAGTTTGTGAAACTGGTGAGGAGTAAGGGATATAATCCGATATTACTGAAGCCTGGACAGTCAATCGAGTTGTGATTTAAATGTTAAGTGAAAATGAATTAAAGATACTTGAGTTTTTAAAAAGTGTTAAAAAATCTAATTCTGATGAGATAGCTAAACGAACAGGTCTGGAAACAAATTCTGTTCTTAGCCTATTAGAACTTCTAGCTAGCAAGGGTTATGTTAGGATAGAGAGAATTAACGTAGAGCAATATGAATTGACAGAAGAAGGAAAGAAAAGAAAAGAAGAGGGATTACCAGAGGATATACTCATAAATATTTTGAAAGGTAAGGAGAAAAGTCTAGATGAGATAAAAGAACTATTGCGGGACGATTATAACATAGCAATCAGTTGGGCTAGGAGAAAGGGACTCATTAAGATAGAACAAGGTAAAGTAATACCTAAATTTAATGAATATAGATCTAAGGAATTCGAAGCTTTAATTAGCTTAGAAAATGCCGATAAGGAGACATTAGCGTTGTTGGAAAGGAGGGGGCTAATTATAAGAAAGCAAAGAGCCATACTACAAGTTGAACTAATTAGAGAGCCCCAAGCGAATGATATAGGAATTACTTATCTCACACATGAATTATTAGTAACAGGTGATTGGACGAAATATAAGTTTAGGAAATACAATGTTAGAGCTTTTCCTCCATTTTATCCATTAGCTAAAAAACATTACTTCAAGGAATTTCTTGAAAAAGTAAAGGATGTAATGATTAGTTTAGGATTTAAGGAGGTTAACACAAATTATATAGAAATGGAATTTTATAATTTTGATCTTCTATTTCAGCCACAAGATCATCCCGCTAGAGAAATACATGATAGTTTTTCCGTTGAAGGCAAAGGTAAATTAACTGATAAAGAACTATTAGAAAACGTCAAGAGAATTCATGAACAGTCATGGAATTATACGTGGAGCCAAGAAATATCATTAAGATTAATGCTAAGAAGCCAAGCTACTGCAACTACTGCAAGGGTGCTCGCATCAAGGCCCAAGGCTCCTCTTAAATCCTTCACAATAGGTAAAGTATTCAGACCAGACTCAATAGATGCTACACATCTAATAGAATTTCATCAATTGGATGGTCTAATTATTGATGATAATTTTACTTTTAGAGATCTATTGGGGGTGCTAAAAGAAATCTTTTACAGATTAAATATAAAAGAAGTAAAGTTTAAGCCAGCTTATTTCCCCTTTACAGAACCAAGTGTAGAAGTTTATGGATATTTAGGAAAATTAGGTTGGGTAGAAATGTGTGGAGCTGGGCTATTAAGACCGGAAATTCTTGAAGCCGTAAACATTAAAAGTAGAGCCGGAGCTTGGGGAATGGGATTAGAAAGAATAGCCATGCATTTCTTAAATATAAATGATATTAGATTACTTTATTCGAATAATATTGAATATATAAGAGAAATGAAAGAAAGTGAGTAGTATGGTAACAATAGTACTAAATAAGTATAAATTACTAAACCCATTAAAGATATCTGAAAGTGAATTAGAAGAGTTATTATTTAATTTGAAATCAGAAATGAAACCATTAGACGAAAACAGTGTTGAAATAGAAATAAATGCGGATAGATTGGATTTATTGCATTCCGCTGGGATTATAAGAGCAATTAAAGGTCTATTAAATATAGAAGTTGGAGAATCCAAATATAAGGTAGTTAAGACAGATTATAAATTGATTGTTAATGATGTGAAATCTAGACCTTATGCACTAGGTGCTATAGTCTATGGTTTAGAAAATCTTGATTTACAAGAATTAATTCAGTTCCAAGAGAAATTACATTCGACTATTGGCAGGAAAAGAAAGAAGGTTGCGATAGGTATACATAATCTAGATAAAATTGATAGCAAAGAAATATTGTATAAATACGTAAGCTTAAATCACAAATTTGTGCCCCTAAATTACTCTGAAGAGATGAGCGTAAAAGACGTAATCATAAAAACTGAGCAGGGTAAACTCTATGGAGAAATATCAATTTTAGACGAAAGATCTCCCGCTATAATTCAAAATGATGGTCAAATATTAAGTTTACCACCTATAATAAATAGCGAGAAAACTAAACTTACTGAAAAGACTAAAAACTTATTCATTGACGTAACTGGAACATCGTTTGATGCTGTTGCTCAAACGTTAGACCTTATCGTAACTAACTTAGCTGAAGCCGGTGGAACTATAGGAATAGTTGAAACTAAGATAGGCGAAAATGTCATATCCTCGCCATTATTAATTCATAATCTGGTTCAAACAAACAAGGATTACATCAGTAATATATTGGGCTTTAATACCGAGATCTGTCCTCAAATTATGAGGATGAGAATGAATTGTGAAGATGATGG
>NZ_QIMI01000206.1:0-1912 GCF_007050195.1 Sulfolobus sp. B1
CCAATAACAAACAAAATCTAATAATATAATACTATTTCTTTGGGCTACTTAATGGGATTAGTGCTGTTAATCCACCATCAATTGTTACACAAACCCCGTTTATAAATGAGGCAAGATCAGAAATTAAGAATGCTGTAAGATATCCAATTTCCTCAGGTTCTCCAACCCTTCTCATAGGATATGCTTCGCCCCACTCTCTTATTTTTTCCTCTATATGTTCTTTGCCTACTTCTTCTTCCGCTGCCCACTCTAACAATGGTGTTCTTATGGATCCCGGACATATTGCGACAGCTCTAATTATAGGGGCGTAATCAACTGCAATACTTCTAGTTAAGCCTAATAATGCATGTTTGCTAGTAGTATAAGCGGCAACTCTGCGTTGAGTTGCAAAAGCTTGTATTGATGCTACGTTAACTATTACACCTTTACCTTGCTTTAACATATACGGTATAGAATACTTAGACATTAAGAAGGGGCCTTTCACATTGACATTAATTATTTTATCCCAATCCTCTTCACTTGTTTCATGAACTGAACCATAAATTTCTATACCAGCGTTATTGACTATTGCGTCAATCCTGCCATATTTTGTGATAATATAATCTATTCCCTTAATAACTTCTTCCTTTTTTGAAACATCAGTGCTAATATACTCGACATTCATGGAAGGCTCTTTTTTATCAAAAATTATTACATTTACACCTTCGTTCATAAGAACATTAACAATTCCCTTACCTATACCCTGGGATCCTCCAGTTACGATTACAACTTTATTTTTAATATTTAGGTCCATATTTCTAAATGAGAATTTAGGCTATATAAAGTATGACTCTAACAACTGATAATCAGATACCAATGTAATATAAAATTATTGATAATATTTGAGCTAATGTATTTTATATAATTAAAATTTGTCATTATATGAATAATTTTTATCTTGATCTTTCTTATCCACTAATCGAATTATTTCTAGAATTAATTGTTTCAATATGATACATTATATAAAACTAAAAGTGATATAAAAATTGTATTTGTATATTTATAATACTCTATATTTTTTCCACATTTCTGATAACGAACTTCCCTTAAGAATTTCGGTTCTTACTATATCTTCCTTTTTGGCTTTTTCTAAAGCCTTAGATATAACGATATCCTCTATATTTTTAGGAATAACAACTACCCCATCAAGATCTGCAAATATTAGGTCACCAGGTTCTATAATAGCTTCACCAGAGTATACCCTACAGTTATAACAAATTGCTTCTGCTCTGCCTTTTGAATCTAAGGGAAGCGCGCCACAAGAGAACACTGGAAAATTGATGGAAAGTATCTTATGTGTATCCCTATTATAGCCATCTATTATAGCTCCCCTACTTCCTCTGATCTTTGCAGCATTAGAAAATAATTCCCCCCATAACGCAGTATTCTTAGATTCTGAAACTATAACCACAACATCATTAGGCTTAATATTACTTATTGCCTCTAGCATAATTTTATATGGTTCAATAGGCTCCTCTTTAACTTCTTTAACAAGTATAGGTAAAGCTCTACCAATAATCCTCATATCATTTCTTAAAGGCTTAATACATGCGCTCATAACATGTTTTCTATATCCTAAATCATCTAGAATATCTGAAATAACTGCAGAATATAATTTTCTCTCTACTTCTTCAAAATCTTGTATCATGTTAATAAGTTCTTAATAAATGGCTTATATTCATTTCGCTATGTGTGAGAAAGTGTGGATATAATGCCGTAATAAAGGTAAAATTTATTAACCCCTTTTACATGTGTGGAGAACAATTTCATTCATCCCCATAAAATTTTATTCCAACTTATGCTAATAGATTTAGAGTAAATTGTATTATTTTGTATTATTGTGGAAGAATATTTTTAGCCATCTCGTTATTGT
>NZ_QIMI01000207.1:0-1882 GCF_007050195.1 Sulfolobus sp. B1
GCGGTAGACCAAAGGCTGGGTCTTCAGCCACTTTACCCCTATCCCTTGGGTA
Organism: Sulfolobus sp. B1; assembly: GCF_007050195.1. Taxonomy (NCBI): domain Archaea; kingdom Thermoproteati; phylum Thermoproteota; class Thermoprotei; order Sulfolobales; family Sulfolobaceae; genus Sulfolobus; species Sulfolobus sp. B1. Next base: position 53 of record NZ_QIMI01000207.1, read on the forward strand.
GAGAAACCCCACCCTCCTCGAGACTTGGGGATATGTACTGAGGAGGAAGGACACGTTTTCACTACGCTTTATGGCTTCCCTCCTCCCCAATAAATTTGCTTCACTTAAAAAACTTTACCCCAGGGCGAGGCTTGTCCTTCCTTTGTCAGATTGAAGTCATCAATTATTTTGAGCAGGTAGGGTAAAGGATTATCGTTAATGTTTCTCGAAAGGTAGCTCAATAGTTCGACTAACCCGAGCTCTGATACTACACCGCCCCCTTTTAACTCCTCTTTAGCAATAAACCTTCTCTCGTCCTTATTTATAGCTAGTACGATGACACTAGTATCGAAATACCTCAAAACCTGTCCCTTTCTTTAAGGAATTCCTCTAATGGCTTATCTATCAAGACTTCTACCCCTCTCTTCTTCAACTCCTCATACTTCTTTATTATATCCTCCCAAGACTTAAACTCGTCAAGTCCCACCTTGATTACAGTATTCAGCGCTTCGTTCCTTGAACTAAATATACCCATTGCTATGAGTTCATCAATCTTCTTTAACACCTCTTTATCGATCCTTATGGTCACAGTAGTAGTACCCATATTGTGCTATGGGAAGTACACACACATAAACTTTATGTCATCTCTCACGCTAAACGTGGAATTCAATATTTAGATCCGTAAAGTCAAAAGTTAAAAAACGTTACCCCGCCTTAAAAGGCGAGATTTGCCGTTCTTTTATTAAGTTCACCCCTAGACCAAAAGAATAATGGAAAAGTGAGATTTCTGCTTTCAGAGGTATAACCACTGTTCAAAATTTTGAACTCTATCCTATATTTAAATATTCTACCTCCTATTCTAAACTATGAGACTATTAAAATACGTCACAAAACGAATGATAACTAACCCTTATTTGCTCTTTTGGGGAGTAGGTTTCTTAATATTTTGGGAGATCATAGGGGCTTTCGTTGAATCTTCTAGTATACCCAAGGTAGTTTATGCTGAGGAATACTATACGGCATCATGGTACGGAATAATAATTACTTTAAGCTCCAGTGCTCTAGGAGTCAGCATAAATTACGTGCTAAGTTATCAGACTGGTGGTTTGCCCCATTTATTTAGGTACTCCAGATTAACTCCAAAATATTACCTTTCGTCAACGTATATAGGCATGGGAGTAGTCAACTTGATACTATCCATAGTTATGTTAGCCACAACGTACCTATTGTTTGGTATAAAGTTTGGTTTTAGCGAGGCCATTCCTAAAAGTTTTCCCTTATTGCTCATAACAGCGTTAATAGCAGGTCTATTTTACACAGCGTTATCCTTTAACTTATCGATGCTGACCCTTAAGACCTCTAGGAAGATGGAGAATTTGATCGACTTCATCCCCTTGGTTTTAGGTTATTTATTCGGCTTTTCTTACCTTTACGCTAACGCTGGCTACGTCTTCGCCTTTTCTCCCTTTAGCGAGGTTGCTATGTTAGGAATAAGTGGCTTTACGGGCTCTAATCCGCCTATATACACAATCCAACAAACAAACCCCCAACAAACGATAACTTTCGTTTACCCATTACTAGGATTGATACTCTGGACTTTAGCCCTCAGTGGTGTTGCCGTATTTAACCTAAGGAAGTTGTACTATAAACCATTAGAGGAGGGGAAGACAATATGATAGAGCTTAAAGAGGTAAAGGTCTACAGAGAGAAGAGCCTAATAATAAAGGAAGCTAACATGCAGATTTCATCTAAGAGCTTACTCTTAGGGCCTAATGGGAGCGGAAAGACTACACTACTTAGAGCTATATGCGGGATAATAGACTATGAGGGGAGTGTACTTGTGGACGGCCA
>NZ_QIMI01000208.1:0-1875 GCF_007050195.1 Sulfolobus sp. B1
ATGGGCTGGAACTATAATATCTGGCCTCATTTTTATAAGCTTGTACACTGTCATCAAATATTCTTCTATTGACGAGATTTGTGGTATAGAGTTAGTTTCCTCTCTACCCCTGATCCCGCTACCCTGAATTTCATCACCAGTAAAAAATACACTACCTACTTTACATATTATTGCTCCCGCTACGTGACCAAAAGCTTCAAAACATTTGAATTCTGAATCGTTAGGCAACTCAGTGCTAGAAACTTTAGGCGATCCTAATTCCGTCTTTATAAGGTTAACGAATGATTTACCATTTTCTTCTCCGATCCATTTTATAAATCTATTTGGAAAGAAACTATAAATAGCACTGTAATTGTCTGACAGTAACGACGCTGTTATTTTATGTGAAATAACGTTGACGCCTTTACTTGATAAGTATCCAGATCCACCGGCATGATCCAGATGCGCATGAGATATGATTGCACTATCTGGCAATTCTCCTATCTTATTTATTATTGACTCTATCTGTATAGAAGTTGAGGTATCGAGTAAATATCTTCTATCCATTCTATTCACATGTAATAGATTAAGATCAACGTCATGATATTCGGTAGCTATTAATGTAATTCCTTTATCTATCTCCTTAAGCTCTATCATAATATCACTTATATTCATAATTAGTTCCTAAACTTTCTATTGCCGCTCTAAAAAGTCCTTGAAGATACCCAATAGCATGTATCCTCCCCAAGATTGAATACCCTGGCATTGATAACTGTGTAGTATCCCCCAAAAGTGTGGGAGTGTGGTCTACTCTAAATGGACCGTAAAATCCATGTTTTACGTACTCCCTAATCTCCATAAATTGCCTAGTTAATCCTTCATCGATGAAAACCTCAACAAACTTTCTCTTATTTCCTATGACCTCTCTAAAATGCACAAAGAATACTCTACCTTTTTCTAGGAAACGACTAACTACAGCAACCTCATCATCTGCTATCAATGAAAAAATTGAATGATCAAAAGTAATTCCATTATACTCGCTAGGAAATTCTGTTATTAGCCTTTCAAAAGCTTCTACACTATTCATAATTCTCGCTGTTCCTCTCACTTCATCAATTGGGGGATCATCTGGATGAATAGCTAATTTAACATTTGCGTCTTCAGCTACTGGGAGTATCTCTTTGAGAAAGCTCTCTAAATTTCTCCATAGAGTAGGTTTATCTATTTTTCCATACTTGGGCGGTGGAGTATTTTTTAAATCCTCCTCATCAAAGCCAGAAACTACCGCATCACCTCTTCCTTTTAAAGCAGTCCTTGTTCTGAGCCAATTTGTAGGCATCCAGTTGTAGCACCATATTGGTATTTTTAGCTTCCCCATATTCTCAATAAGTTTAAAAACGTACTCCTTTTGCTCTTCTTTCCCCGGTAAACCATAAATCAGTTTATCCATTGGTGGATTATCCTCTATTACGGTTAACTTAAAACCGGCATCCTCAACCATTCTCTTATAGTTAGCTAAGGAAGCATAATCCCAAGGCTCATCAATTCTCCACTGTCTTTGGTCTTGATACCATCTAGGTAAAATACCTGTGGCTTCTTCGACACCGATTTGTTTTAAAATTTGCCAAAAAGGGGTAGGAGAACTTTCAAGAAGTATTTCTGCAAGCCTAATCCTAGGAAGCTTCTGCATTACATATAAATATCTTTTCTTTATAAAAATAAGTCTAACCTCTTATCTGTAAGAAGCTTGTTTAGGTTTTATGAGTATATTATTTACGTAAGTTTCATAACCGGCTGATTTTTATTTAGTAGACCATATGTTTATGCCGAATTTATATATTTTTTATTTGAATATTTTTATTGAATTTTTCCTAACATATATTAAAACTTCTTCAT
>NZ_QIMI01000209.1:0-1853 GCF_007050195.1 Sulfolobus sp. B1
CAAAGGTACTTGAGTCAATTGAGAAATCCCCGGTAATTGCTTCTATAACGGTGATCGATAGAATGTTGCATAAGGATGTCTCAAAGAAATGTGACGTATATAAAATTATAGATGATGCTGTGAGGAAGATTGTAAACAAAGTAGATGATTTCATTATATTTTCAGTTTACGGAGAACCAAAGGGATACGACGAAGGGAACCATGAGGAACATGGAGTATTTTTAGCAACTATACCAAGACCGTCTGAACATGATACAGTTAAACTTAATGAAATAGGAGAGTTATTTAAAAGCTTAGTAAATGGAGGTTATTTCTGAATTAAGGTATTATTTTATTATCCTTCCATAACTGAAACATTATAAAGGGGGTACAAAGCCATTATCACTGGCTGTACGTAAAGTTCTTTCCTATCTATTACCTTAGTTAATAAACCAACAGCTCCCTCTTTCTTTTTACTCTCTTTTACGTTAAATATTAAATCTGTCGCCTCACCTAACTCTTTTCCATCAAATAATAATGATACTATAGATTTAGGAAGTGTAAATGAGGCTGATATTGCAAAATTCTCTAAGCCATTTTTAGTTATCATATAAACGATAGCGAAAGCTACGAAATTATTGTATATATTGCATACTCCACCCTCAATTCCTATGCCTATATCTAGATTTGTCTTTATTAATGCATTCATAGCTCTATTTTTTGCCCCTATCAAAGTCTCCTCACAAAATGGTTGAGAACTAACACCACTCTCTACTTTAACTGCTACTAGTTCATAATCCAATTTTAATGTTTCTAACGCCTCCTTAACTGCACTTATTTTAACTGGGTTCTCACTCCCCAATGCTACTCTAATCATGTCGTTTAATTTATACTTTTAAGATGTTTTAATAAACTTATCATATGGTAACTATAAGAGTAGGTGCCTTAGCTGATTCGGGCGATTTGTATCCCTTTATTCCATTAATTGAGGGAAAGATTAAGCCAGAGGGTTTTAACTTAGAATTTGAGATAATCCCAACTGTACAAGATATTAATGAGGCAGTTTTAAAGAAGGAAGTTGACGTATCCGTACCTTCCGTTGCCATGTATCCTTATATTCAAGATGATTATTACATTTTAAGCAATGCTGTTGCTACTGCCACTGACGGTATAACTGGCATGCCGTTATTAGGGGTGAAGAGCATGAGCGATGAGGAAATAAAGAAAAGTAGATTAATAGTTCATGGCCAAAACACTACCGCATTTACCTTATATAAGCTTCTAATCGGAAAATATCACAAACTAATTATAGTGAGGAAGGTTTTGGATGAGATTAAGGCATTAGGGAAGGAGGGTGACGTGTTAGTTGCTGTGCATGAGATTAAGATGATGTATGCCTTGAAAAAATTGGGAATTAATACGGTAAGAATTAGTAGTATGTGGGATATGTGGAAGAACATTTCAAATAATACTCCTATGCCAATGGGGATGGTAGTAATAAGTAAGGAGTTAGGTAAAGATCTAGCGATGAGATTTAAGGAGATTTATGAAAGAAGTAAGAAATATGCTGAAGCCCATCTTGATGAGGTTATTCCTAAGGATGTGGAGATAATGAGAGAAGCTCAGAAGGCTGATCTTGACGAAGAAATTGTGAGAAAGACGATCTGGGCTGATATTGAGGAATATAACGTTCCTGTAGATCAAGTGAGAAAAGGACTGGAATTCTTCTACAGTATAACTCATGAAAGAGGAATATTACCTAAAGTTAAAAGTATAGATTTAATATAGAGATTTTGAGTAGTTATTTTTAATTATAAATAAATATTTTTGATTTAAAAACACCATAAATGTTTAAGCTAATTATTGGGAAAAAG
>NZ_QIMI01000210.1:0-1870 GCF_007050195.1 Sulfolobus sp. B1
TGCGCTTCAATCTGATTAACATCTAGAACACCTTCTTTTTCGGCTATTTTCCTAAGCTTAAAAGAGACTCTTTCAGCAGCATGTCTCGTATTAGTGAAAATTAAAGTAGTTCTGTGTTTTTTAATTTCGTTTATTAAAGTTTTATATATACCTTCTTCAACTTCCTGCTCAGAAGAGTGTATAAGGTCTCTAACTGGTGTTATAACCTTAATATCGACCGGCTTTACGAATCTAGCATCTATTATTCTGCATTCTCTGTTTTTACCAACTAGATATTGTGCAACCTCTTCTAATGGAGAGACTGTTGCACTTAAACCTACTCTTATAAACTCTTTTTTGGTTATTAACGTTCTAAATAGTTCCAACATACCAGATAGATATGCTCCTCGCTTGTTATTAGCTAATTCATGTATTTCATCTACTATAACCCATTTAACGTCTGCCAGCTTTTGGCTAAATTTAGGAGATGTAATCGAAATGGCAAAAGATTCCGGAGTAGTAATTAATATATGAGGAGGTACACGTAGCATTTTCTGTTTTTCATAGGATGTTGTATCACTTGTTCTTATTCCGATTCTTATATTAGGCAAATTAGGATATAGTTGTTTTAACTCATTTAACGGTTCCAATAAGTTTCTCTGCATATCGTTATTAAGAGCTCTAAGCGGAGAAATGTAAATTGCATAAACCTTATCTTCTAGCATGTTATTCTCAGCCATCTCAAAGAGAGAATCAAGAATTCCAAGGAATGCAGCTAACGTTTTTCCGCTTCCGGTAGGACTAGATACCAAAACATTAAAGCCACTCTTTATTAGAGGAATTGACGCTCTTTGTGGGGGAGTAAACGTACCATATTTGTTCTTGAACCACTCAGCTACATAGGGTCTTAGCAATTTATATATTTCTTCATCAGCATAAAAATAGGTCGTACTCAACTTGTTATGAAATTCATTCGGACCTTTAAAAACACTTCTTTCATAATCCCTTTACAAATGCTATGAACGTATATAGATATCCTATAGAATAATAAAGTAACCAAATAGAGTTTATTATATCTCCTCTCATGAAGTATATTATGGAGGAAAATATAAATATGATTCCGAAGAATAAAATAGGTAATCCTATCTTATTATTCCTAACTCGTGTACCTTTAGGCGTAACCACGTATGTCCTGGACTTGCTAAATGCTTTAATAGTACTTACCAATAAATACGGAGATATTCCTACAGTATAAGCAGATAGTCTTCCTAATGCTTGAAGGCTTTTTACGATACTGATTCCCATTTTAACCGACGCTTTAATAAATATGTAAGCATAAGCTACTAAGGCTGAAACCCATATTGCTAAGATAGGCAAACTAAGATTTATGTTGAAATTCGTAAAAGAAGCGATAGCCAGTGCTAAACCACCAATGAATGTTAGTATTATTGGAATATATTGCGATAGATAAATTATTATTTCTATTTTTTGATATAGTTTAGCCTTGCTATTTATGATATGATAAAACCTATTTACTAGAACCTCCATAGTGCCCATAGCCCATCGTGTCTGTTGAATATAAAATGAGATTAAATTATCGGGGACTTCTACAAAAACCGGAGAGGATGAAGAACATATTTTACATCCTAATTTAATTAACCTAGCTCCTAGCTCGTAATCGTCTTGAATCATTCTATAATCCCATCCTCCTACGTCTTCTAGAATTTTTCTCTTATAAATTGTACCGCATCCAATAGGCATAACTTTTAAGCCAAGTCTATCCCTTCCTCTGAGGATAGATTTACTAGTTATAACCGTAGAAACCATTAAAGCTCTAGCTAAAGAAGAATTCTTATTCTCTGAATAACCGTGCCATTCCATCGTTATTGCG
>NZ_QIMI01000211.1:0-1838 GCF_007050195.1 Sulfolobus sp. B1
CCTTAGATAGGTATATTGGGTAAGGGTCAAAATACCTATAATTACTAGAAACTCCTAGAGGCATCACAGTTTTCGCTTCTCTATAAAGAGATAGAGATCTTAAAGTACGTCTCTTGTACTCGTCTACTACCATAAGAATCACCGAAAATTAATCACTACGGAGAATATAACATATACATTTCTAAAAACGTGAACAGTATATGAGAGTATTTTACAACTTTTCTCGATGGTCTCAATTCAACCACCCTTATAATATATAATATCCGATAGGGTATATATATTTTCATGAGAGAAGAATGTATTATATAACTTAACTATTTATTTAACCATTTAGAAATATAAATTGACTACATAATAAGAAAATGCTTTTAAAAGCATTTTTAGGACTCGCCCAATATGTTAATTGTCTTTTCTAGGACGTTCAAACCATTGGTCATATCTTGATCTGAGGAGAACTCTTCCTTAGCGTGACTTATCCCTAAATGGGAAGGAATAAAAATCATTCCAACCTTAGAAATTCTAGTCATGTACTGGGCATCGTGACCAGCCCAACTATACATAAACTTATACCTTATATTTAGCTCCTTACATGCTCTTTCTATTGCATTAATGACTTCTTTGTCAAAATCTACACCCTCAGCAGTCCACAAGTGTCTATAACTGACTTCTAACTTTTCTTCATCAGCTATCTCCTTGGCAATATTTATCGCCTCATTAATCGTCTTTTCCCTTTCATTCTTCTCAATACTCCTCACATCTAATGTAAGAGTTGCTACCCTAGGAATAGCGTTATAAACGTTCGGTAAAACATTAATAATACCCACAGTTGCTCTTACACTGTCCCCCTTAGATCTTACCAAGTCTCTAACTCTTGTAGTGAACTTAGAAGCACCAATTAACGCATCTCTTCTCCTGCTCATGGGAGTTGGTCCTGCTTGACTCGACTGTCCCCTAAATGTAAATTCGTATACGCTTAAACCAACTATTCCTAAAGGTATGCCTATTTGATAACCTTCTTCCTCCAATATAGGCCCTTGTTCTATGTGCAACTCTATGTAATATTTAGGCTTATTATATTCAAGTCTATTACTTTTATCTCCCATGAAACCTGAAGTGATTAACGCTTTTTCGAAAGATATTCCGTTCTTATCGGTTCTGGAATAAACAAAATCTCTGCTAAAAACCCCAGTAGTTAAGCCAGAACCTAATAATGAAGGTTGGAATCTAGCTCCTTCTTCATTAGTGAAGTCTATAAGACAAAGAGAATGGTTTAATCTAACCTTATGATCTGTAATCCCTCTCAAAATCTCTAATCCAGCCATTACTCCATAAAATCCGTCAAACCTCCCACCATAAGGTACGGAATCCATATGTGAACCTATTGCTATTAGCTCATCTGACTTACCCTTTACCTTACTAATTATATTACCCCCGTCATCGATATTAATTTCACTCCCAATACTGGACAAGAGCTTAATAACTTCTTCCCTAACCTTAATGTCATACTCATTTAAAGCTATCCTCATTACGCCTTCTTCTGTCCACCCTATGTTTGTCATAGAATGGAAGGTATTTAGAAATCTTTGAGTGTTTATTAAGGTCATAGAAATAACTTTTACTAGGAAATATATATTATTTCTTCTTAGGAAATTAAATTAGTCAACCATCACTAAGTTTTGGGAAAAAGGTACAAGTATATAAGCTTTCGAGATAATATATTGTTGAGATGGGAGAAAGTAGTAAGATACTAACTGCCTCTGATGTTCTCATAGAGGAGGCTGATGATCTATTATCTAAAGGTGATATTACACAAGCATCCGAAAAATATTATAAAGCCG
>NZ_QIMI01000212.1:0-1823 GCF_007050195.1 Sulfolobus sp. B1
TCAAAGTACTCATCCAACTTATGTAAGTACAGCTTGCCTTCATATAGGGCTTTTGAGAAAGTTTCTATATCTTCTATTTTTAGCACCTTTCTAAGGTACTCGTTGCTAACTTTTTCACCATTCCTAGTCCTAAGTCTATTTATTAATAATAGCTTCAAAGTATCCTCAGTTATTTCTCCCCAAGTTATATGGGTAGATGCTTTCTGCAACATTCCCAGCATTGGAGAAGTTCTGGGATATATCATAGCATTAAAGTTTCTCTTCAGTCGCAATAAATTAAGAGTCTCATTAACAAACCACGGAGCTTTTGCCCAACCCCTAATTCTAACTATAGCTAATAACTCTGCCATGCGTAATCACCTTTTCCTCGCCCAATCTTGCATAGTAACAAAGCTATAAGTATTATAAAGTGCATTATACCCAGCTCTTATAAAATTCTCAGTAGTCCTAGTCTCCCCTTTAGTAATTGACCAGGCATCCTTTATTCCTGCATAGGTTAACAAAATCTTTAATTTACTTCCAACAACTAAACCAGTCCCTTTAGGGGCTGGTAATAATTCGATCCTTACACTACCATCCTTTCCCACTACTTTAAATGGTAGACTATGAGGCTCACCACATGTACACTGCCAACTTCCACAACCTCTTCTTACTGGGATTATGTTCATCTTGGCGTCTCTAATAGCTTTCTGAATGGCGACTCTTAGTTGCTTAGCCTTGCCGGTGCCAATACTAACATAACCATCCATATTTCCCATTATTACAAGTACTTTATATCTAGATATCTCTCCAGCATCAGTTTGTTTTTGTACTACAGCTATATCAACAACCTCATATTTTAGCTTAGGTAATAATACATCAACTATTTCAGGCTCTGTTATTGGGAGATTCCTATCATATAATTCCTTTATTGACGTTATTTTCCCTTCCTTAATCATCTTCCCTACTAAGGTCCTAGGCTTCCATTCCTCAATATTAATCGTCGGAACTTCTTCTGCCATATTAACCACCCATTGTCTTTATTTTATTTAAAGTTTCCTCGAAATGAGAGGGAAGACTTACTGGATCTAACCCCCTCGCTAAGTATTTAGAAAACAATCTATTGAACTTATCTGGATTCTCCACCTTTAGCTTTTCCGCATACTTTGCAACATGAATACCCTTTATTCGATCATCTAAAATACCTACATCCCCTAAAGGCACTTTTAATCCAGCATCAATAGCACCTTTTATTACATAGAATATTCTAGAGCCCCTAGCTGGTACATGAAGTCCAATATCTGCTACAGCCTCTTGAACACCACTCTTCAAAGCTCTTATTCCAAGCAGGTAACCAGTGAGATAAGCAACTGATGTGTTGTTAGTATCACCCTTCCATCCAAACTTTTTAACTAGCTCAATAGAATGTGCATACGCTATTGTTATATCACCCTTAGGATCAACTTTACTTATGTGTGCAACAATATACTTATTGGTTATTCTAACAACTAGCCTTAACTTGTTACTTACTACATAACTATACCTTTTATAATAATTAGTTTTACCTTCCCTTCTCCTCCTAAATTTTACCTTATAATTAGGACCATGAGCCATTTAAATCACTCCCTCATTTTACCCATTTGGATTAATGTGCTCCTCACGTCTGAAACGCCTTTAAAAGAGCCACCCTTTGCTCTTAAATATAACTCACGATAAGTATGCGAATCAATAACCTCATGATCCCTCAGCCATCTTAGATACTGCCTAATTTTCCTTATCCTATTTACCCATAACTGTTTCCTTCTAGCTCTAGCACCCTTTCTGCCCTTTCTGCTACCTTCTTT
>NZ_QIMI01000213.1:0-1816 GCF_007050195.1 Sulfolobus sp. B1
TTTGTAGTGGATGCCTTGGGTCTGGAAGTCGAAGAAGGACGTGATTACCTGCGATAAGCCTCGTTTAGTTGGATATAAACTTTGAGACGGGGATTTCCGAATGGGGAAACCTAACTAGATTAATCTCTAGTTGCCCACTTTTGAATATATAGAAAGTGTGAGCGAGACACCTTGTGAATTGAAACATCTTAGTAGCAAGAGGAAAAGAAAATAAATAATGATTCTGTTAGTAGTGGCGAGCGAAAGCAGAAGAGCCCAAACCGTATTTATACGGGGTTGTAGGACAGTCTACATAGAGTTACAAAGATTATGTATAGTAGAAAAAGCTGGGAAGCTTTGACATAGAGGGTGATATCCCCGTATACGAAATGCATAATTCTCTTGACTGCATCCTGAGTAGGGCGGGGCACGTGAAACCCTGTCTGAATCTGCCGGGACCATCCGGTAAGGCTAAATACTAACCAGACACCGATAGTGAACTAGTACCGTGAGGGAAAGGTGAAAAGAACCCCGGGAGGGGAGTGAAATAGATTCTGAAACTACTTACTTACAATTAGTCAGAGCACGTTAATGTGTGATGGCGTACATCTTGCAGTATGGACCGGCGAGTTATGTTAACATGCGAGGTTAAGTGGATAAAAGCGGAGCCGAAGAGAAATCGAGTCTGAATAGGGCGAATTAGTATGTTGACATAGACCCGAAACCAGGTGATCTATTCATGAGCAGGTTGAAGCTTAGGTAATACTAAGTGGAGGACCGAACCGTAGTACGCTGAAAAGTGCCCGGATGACTTGTGAATAGCGGTGAAATTCCAATCGAACCTGGATATAGCTGGTTCTCCTCGAAATAGCTTTAGGGCTAGCGTGTGATGTTAAACTTTGGTGGTAGAGCACTGAATATGGAATGGCGGCGCCTAGCTGTACTGACTATAATCAAACTCCGAATACCATTGTGTATTATCATGCAGTCGGAACATCGGTGATAACGTCGATGCTCGCGAGGGTAACAACCCAGATCGTCAGCTAAGGTCCCAAAATTTATGTTAAGTGATAAAGGTTGTGAGGTTTCTCAAACAACTAGGAAGTTGGCTTAGAAGCAGCCATCTTTTAAAGAGTGCGTAATAGCTCACTAGTCAAGAGACCTTGCGCCGACAATGTAACGGGACTAAACATAATACCGAAGCTACGGGCATTATTAAATGCGTTAGAGGAGCGTTCTAAGGACGGCGAAGCTAAACCGTGAGGATTAGTGGAGTGCTTAGAAGTGAGAATGCCGGTATGAGTAACGATTCAGAGTGAGAATCTCTGACGCCTATTGGGAAAGGTTTCCTGGGGAAGGTTCGTCCACCCAGGGTTAGTCGGGTCCTAAGATCAGGCTGAAAAGCGTAGTCGATGGATAACAGGTTAATATTCCTGTACTTCCGATAGTAAGTGATGGAGTGACGGAGAAGGATAATTCTACCAATTAATGGATTTTGGGGCAAGGAAATGAGGGGTCAATGTAGGCAAATCCGCATTGTTTAACCTTGAGTTCTGATGCATAGGGAAAGTTTCGACAATTACCGAATTGAATGATTTCACGCTTCCAAGAAAAGCTTCTAAACGTTATAAAACTATAGGAACCCGTACCGAGAACGGACACACGTTCCCAAGATGAGTATTCTAAGGCGAGCGAGAAAACCAATGTTAAGGAACTCTGCAAATTCACCCCGTAAGTTCGCGAGAAGGGGGGCCATTCTTTGAATGGCAACATTAAATTGTGAGGGGCAACTGTTTATCAAAAACACAGCTCTCTGCTAAGTCGCAAGACGATGTAT
>NZ_QIMI01000214.1:0-1785 GCF_007050195.1 Sulfolobus sp. B1
ATTGCAATTACTTTCTCGCCATCTTTAGTATAGGAAACAAGCTTAACGTTCATCATAATACACTTACCTTATATAAGTAACTCTATTTATACTGAAAATAAAAGGGATTGTGCTTATCAGAATTGAAGGCTTTACCTTAGGTATTGCGATTATAGATTAGCTGGCATCGAAGATATTATAATTAATAAAAGTAGGATTAAGTATCATATAACTTATAAATATAAAAAACGAGATACAATAATCTTACCATAATCTAAAACCTAAGAGCTTTCTAGCATGCTAAACTTTTCTACCAACCTAGTTAAAATACCAGCGTTTTTCTCAGCATCTTTCTCTATTTGGTCAAAAGTTTTCTTTATTTCCTCGTTTTGTAATGACGAGATCTTTTGCTTATAATAAACTATTAGTTTTAATTCCTCCTCTAATGCGTCAAGAATGTTTTGGAGTTCTTTATTATCTATTTTACTATTCTTTAAAGCTAAATCCCTTAAACATGTATAATGAACTACTCCTTTTTTCATATATGTGAACAATTCGTCCCAATATATAGTATTATTACACAAGGCGCATTTCCACTTAGTAGCTGGACGACTCATAAGTAGTAGAAGATTTATATCTAAAAAAGCCTTACGGTTTATGATGATAATAACAGCCCAACTTTTAAACGATTCAAAGTTCTATGAAAAGCCGATACTATTATACTTTACTACTGATCAGTGTAAAAAATGTGAAGAATTGTATGAACAAATGAAGAATCTATATATATTATCTAAATATTACGCTATTCAAGTAAATGCAATTGAAAATGTAGAGTATACTGTAAGGCTAACTAGAGGTGTGATTCCCACTATCACAATACTTACTCCAGATTTAAAGATCTTAGGCATAATTGAGTCGGTTGATGTTAAGTTTATAGAATCTAGACTAAGGGACATTTTAGACGATTATAAAAATAAAAAAATCATAGGTCTCACAATAAATGGTTTCATTCCAGAGCCATTAGAGTTATCACCATTTGTAATCTACGATACTGTTAACAAAGTAATAGAGGGAGAACCTGCTGACAGTAGAATGATTGAGGTTTATCTTACCTACACTAATATATATAAGGATTATTTAAAGGCTAAAGACAAAATAAAATTTCAAGACAGTTTAGCTGAGTTTCTTCTGAATAAACAAGCCAAGATTAACGTAGATAAAAAATATTTAGCTAATATAGCAATGTTAGTGAATTACGGAATAGCTGACATAAAGGAAGTATTAGAGTTATTAAATAAGGACACTGGAGAGGTTTATAGAAGTTCGTTAAGAGAGAATAAGGGTATATTACTAGATGAAGCATTAGCTGGAAACGCGCTATTAACAGCTTATGAGTCAAGTTTTGATGAAAACTATCTAACTTTAGCTATTAGGATTGCTAATTATATTAAGGAAAATTTGCAACATGAAAAAGGGTTTAAAGATATCAAAGGTAATGACGATATAACAAATATTCCCTATTTAGAGCCAATATCTAATGCTGAGACAGCAATATTTTTCTCTAGATTATGGAATATAACTAATGATGAAAGCTATAAATCACTATCGCTTAAAGGTGCTATGAGTGCGCTAGGAGCTAGTACCTCAAATCCTAAAGTCTTGGCTAGAATTTCTATTGCGTATATGAAATTGTATGAAAGTATAAAGGCAAATCAAGTCTTAAATATTATAGATTCTAGGGTAGAAATAGTAAAAGATAATAATTGCGAAAAAGGAAAACTATATTACGATGGGAAATGCTATACA
>NZ_QIMI01000215.1:0-1776 GCF_007050195.1 Sulfolobus sp. B1
GAACAATATTAAAAGTATTATTTGACCTAAGAGTGACAACAAGTTACTATTTATTATGCCAATACTGATACTCATTAAATAATACTTATATTTAGGATTTTTTATTCTTTCTTAAACAGAAGCATCTTATAAAGGAGAATCGAAGACACTAAAGAGTATAAAGGAAAGAATGTCATTTAGGTTTACAAATAGCGTAAGCTTCTTCTACTTCTCCTTTTACTTTAAACCTATATAAACCTGGAGTACGCAACTTGTATTTATTATTGTTAAACGTATCGAAGAGGAACCAATCGTTAATCGTACCATAAAATACATAGCTCATTTTCTTTGCCTCAACAATCGCTTCAACATTAGAATTTGCAATTAAAATTATATCGCATTCATGGAAAACGGGCAAAGGTGTGAAGGAATTATAATCGTTAAGTTTAAGATAATCATCCTTAGCTCTGTCACTTAATTTAACTAGATATGGTTTAAATTTTGGTAAAGGTGCTTTTACTTCAAACGCTCCTAAATACCATTGAAAAAGATACTTATCAAGATTTACTGAGTCAGCCCTATTTGATGGCAATGTTGAATAATCATGAAGATATCCAGACCATCCATTATCTGGTCTTAAATGTGTAGCTCCCAAGATCACAGTGAGTTGAACGTGTTTATCTACCTTACCGCTGGAAATTATTAATCTCTCATCCGGAGTATACCTTACTCCACCGGGAAAAGGAAAGTAAATCCTGCTCATTATTTCTCCCCACTCTGCAAAAACTAGTATTTGGTGATCCTTATGGGATACAACGGCACAGTTTTGACCAAAGGGAGACCTTTGACAGTCTATACTTAAACCTTGATTAACCTTTAATAGCAACTCAGTGCTACCGTCATCTCTAATCCTATAGACTCCGTTATCTCCCACATAGACTACATTCCCTCTACTATCATATGAAGCTGATGCGACAGTATTTACGTTTTCAATCTTTATTTTTCTCTTCAACTCTAAACTACTTAATTTTCTAACTTCAATGATAGGTGTTTGATAATATGCTATTAATAATTCGTCTTCTTCAGGGTAAACATTCATATCGTTAGCTGATTTCCAAGGGTAGTCAACGAAAACCTTCTCTACGATTTTTCCCTTGTAGAGTTTGACGAGAGCTTTCTTAGCAGGCGTTTCTCTAGCATGAACATCGGCTATGATCTCATTCTCATCAACCGGATTATATAGCGCATTAGATAAATCATAATCAAATAGCATTTTATACGTGTGATTCCCTGGAAAAATAGTCCGCATGAGAAAATTAAGCAAATTTAATATTAAAAATATATCGCTTATGAGTTTAATAGTGTGTTGAAATTATGTATTTATAATATCATGATTTTTATAGGTTAATTAATGCTGATTACAACATAAATTGATATTATACACGAAAAAGAAAGCCCTTTGTCAGGGAGGATGTCAGAGTGCTATAGGATACAACTTTTCGTTTTGATCTTAAGATTGATGAGAAACTTAGCAGTATTCTAAGTTAAATATTGTTAAATACACATATTCAATATATGAAAGTCGGAACTTGCGGTTTTACAACGAGACACTTTAAATATTTCGATGTACTTGAAGTTCAGCAGACATTTTACGATGTGGTCAAAGAAGAGACACTAAATAAATGGAGAAGGTTGGCAGAAGAATACCACGTTGAACTGACCTTGAAGGCACTTCAAGTTATAACCCATAATTACAATAAAATGACTTATAAGAGGATGAAGAATTTTACAGAAGGA
>NZ_QIMI01000021.1:0-18401 GCF_007050195.1 Sulfolobus sp. B1
GTATATTTGATTTTAATGTATATTATGATAAAAGGAAAATTGTTTCTATGACTAAAGCTATTTCTAATTTTGGTGAAATAGAAGGCTATGAAATTAGGAGAGGGATAATTAGGTATCAAGATGAGAAACCGATAATAGAAATAGTTTCGAGAAATAATATGAAAGTAAGTGTATTTGATGGCGCTTATAATAATAATTTCATTGGACTTAGTATTCATGGTAGCTTGTTCTCGGAGGGAGGAAAGAAGTTATTAAAGGAATTGTCGGATATTGAAGTTTATTCATCATCTATGAATCAAGAAATTCAAAGTCAAGTATCTTTAATAGAGACTTTATTAAACAAGTATTTACATTTAGATGAGATAATGGAGATTTATAAGGCATAGCATAGAAAATAAGTTAAAATGTTTGATCCTTCTTCATTCATCGAGGAAATATCGCCTCAACTAAAAGAGAAAGTAGGTAACGAGAAAGTCCTAGCCGCTGTAAGTGGTGGAGTAGATAGCACTACGGCAGCAGTATTAGGCTATAGAATTTTAGGAGAAAGAATAGTACCGGTTTTGATAGATACAGGGTTCTTAAGAAAAGATGAAGCTAAGAGGGTTAAAAATTATCTGAAAGATGTTTTACCAAATTTGGAAGTAATTGATGAAAGCGATAAATTTATATCATCTCTTGAAGGCACTTCAGATGCTGAGGAGAAGAGGAGGAAGTTTAGAGATTTATTTTATTCAACTATTTCTTCTCTTATGAGAAAATATGATGCAAAGCTCCTAATGCAAGGAACAATAGCCGCAGATTGGGTTGAAACTCAAGGAGGAATTAAAACTCAGCACAATGTTTTAGTTCAGATAGGAATAAATACAGAGAAAACTTGGGGATTTACGGTAATTGAACCATTGGCGGACTTATACAAAAATGAGGTTAGGGAATTAGCTAGATACTTAAAATTGCCAAGGGAAATTTCTGAAAGGCAACCGTTCCCTGGTCCCGGTTTACTAGTAAGAACAGTTGGGAAGTTTACTAAGGAGAAGCTATCCATTGTTAGAGAAGCTAACGAGATCGTCGAGAGTTACTTAAACAGCTTTGGCTATTCGCAATACTTTGCGGTGATTTTTGAGAGCGATGGAGTTGATACTACGTTAAACGGACTTAATGTTTATAAATATCTCGTAAAAGCTACTGGAGTAAAGGGAGATGTAAGATCCTACGGTAATATAATTAAGCTTAGCTGTAAGGATATAACAAATATTAAGGAGATAATCGATAAGCTTCAAAAATACGACGTAACTCACGTGTTATGCAGAGTAAGGGAGAAACAAGTGGGAAAATATTCTATAGGAATTAGAGCAGTTTTAACTGAAGACTTCATGACCGCAGACTACGCAAAAATACCGATTCCGATATTAGATAGAATAGCTGAGGAAATTGTGAATAAGTTTCCAGAAGTAAAAGAAGTGTTATACGATGTAACATCTAAACCTCCAGCCACAATAGAATTTGAATAATATATAATATAAATTTCCTAAAAAGATGTTTTGTTACACAATAAAAATATTTACTTATTTATCTTTTCTAATAGTTGAATTCTTTTAGCTGGATGAGGATGATCCATTAATATATCAGCATACCATGGCACTTTACTATTTTTCCATATTTCTACTAGTTCCCTAGCATTCCATGCAGGAACTTCTTCAATCCCATTAGTGAAGAACAGCATACTCGTTAATTGGTTGGTAGTATTTCTTTTCTTGAATTTATCTAATGCTTCTGGATCCATGGATAAGGTTAATTTAGCTAAGGCTAACTGTAAGTTCTCTTTCCCTCCCGGAACTGTTAACGCAGAATTAACATCAGCATATGCCTCTCTCATTCTGTTAAGGAATAATACGAATAGTTGGAACACAAAACTGACTGCCATCATCGCTATTCCTACTAAGAATATAAGTCCCCCGTTATTTCTTCCATTTCCTCCACCGCTAAATAATCCACCCCAGAACAGCCACCATCCCAAATAATATATTAATGAAGGTATTAATCCAACAGCCATGAGTAGTTCAACATCTCTATGCTTCAAATGTCCAATCTCATGTCCAGCTACTGCTTTTAACTCCTCTTTATTAAGTAATTTCAAGATAGGTAAAGTAAATGCTATTCTCTTTCCAGCTATAGGACTACCATATGCAAATGCATTAGGGAAAGGCACATCAGCTATATAAACTTTAGGAACTTCTTTGAAACCATTATATCTCGCAACTTCTGCTACAAGATTATATAGCCAACCATATACTGGATCATTAGGACTTACTTCTACTGTTCTGTAAGCCCAGTTTATTAAATAAGGTCCAAAAAGCCACTGAATTATATCAAAGAAGAAAAGGAAAATCAATATTGAAATTATTAACCCTAAGCCAAATGTTGCATCAAACGCATAGTCAGCTACAGCTAATGCTAGGGCAAATCCAAGTAATAAGATTCCAATTGTAGCCAATATCATATTTACTCTTAATTTTACTACAGCTAGATTCATATGATAGTATTCATAGCTAGGGTTTAAATTAGTTTTCCACATAATAATGAATATGATGAAAGAAGAATTAGTAAGTGATTACATGAAAACCCAAGTTTTGACAGTAGATAGAAATACAAGTCTTAAAGAGATTGCTATAATAATGACTAAAAATAATATTGTATCAGTAATTGTTGTTGATAGAGATAAGCCTGTTGGGATTATAACTGAGAGAGATATAGTAAAAGCAATAGGTAATGGAAAAGATTTGTCAGCTAGGGCAGAAGAAATTATGACAACTAATTTGATTATGGTTAGGCAAGACTCACCTATTACTGGAGCATTAAGTTTAATGAGATCGTACAATATAAGACATTTACCAGTGGTAGATGATCAAGGGAATCTAAAAGGTATAATTTCTATAAGGGACGTGGCGAGAGCCATAGATGATATGATTGAAGGTTAAACTTTATACCTAATTACCGAAATAATTTAAAGTAATATGGTCAAAATAAAGATTGTCAGAGAATGGTACGAAATTCTCAGAAGGATAGCTCAAAATCGAAAAATTAGTATAAGTGAAATTATAATTGAGATCATGACAAAGGAGGAGGAATGCCTTAATTTACCCTTTGTATCTTCAACCTCTTTTAAGGAGATAAATGTAAGCATAAATAATAAATATAGTAAGGCTGAGATCGAAGATAAGATACGATATTTTCTATTTTGTAGGTGAATATTTTGGAAAGGGGAAAGAGAAGAGAAGGAGTGACAAGGATCGGATTATATAACGTTTTATTTAGAATTTCCGTCGCTCCATTATCTTTCATATTCACGTTTCTCGTAGCTAGATACCTATCTAACCCACCTTACGGCACGACATATTTCGCTACTTGGCAGACTCTGTACGTTTTTACTGTTGGTTATTTTACAATTCCTGCGGATCTGTTTTCTTTGATAACTTCGAGATACTCTGCGGAGAAAAAAGACGTGGGTGGAATCGTTATAGTAAACTTACTGTCTGGAGCCCTCTCTGGTATAATTTTTGCTTTATTAGTACCATACTATGTATCTTTAACTAAGCTTGACATTCCATTGTATTTTTACTCAGCGATCTCGTTAATAGTACTTACTTATCTGCTAAAAGTAACTAACGCTATAGCTCAAGGTAGAACTCCAAAAATAGTAGGGATATCTGCAGTAGTATTTCAAGCTTTACGACTTATCTTCGGTTTGTTTTTTATGTTTGTTCTTAATCTTTCAATTCTTGCTGTAATACTAGCGTACGATATAGGCTATATCGCTCAAATACTTTTCAATATCTTTTTCATTAGGGCTAATCTTAAGTTAGATTTTAATATAGCTAAAGCAGCAGTTCGTAAGTCGTTGGTCTACATAGCTAATTATCTTCAATATATTTTAGAAGCATCTATTGTATGGATAGCTTTGGGGATTACCAATTCTGATATAGTGGTTGCATATTTTGAGTCAGCCATAATTGTAAGTAATATTCAGATATGGACACAAGCCTCATATACTGGGTTAATGGCAAAGCTAGCAGAAGATAAGGACCCCTCGCTTATCCCCGTCTCTATTAAATTATACTCTATAATTGGTAGTTTATTCTTAACCCTAATTTATTTAGATGGTTACGGTTTGTTATTTAAGCTAAGACCAGATTATATACAAGCCATATTTGCATTATACGTTTTAACTTTCTCTAATTATCTAAGGGGTTTATATGGGATTTTTTATCAAGCAATTACAATGGCTGATCCCACTCTTTCCCCTAACTCACAAAACGAGTTTAAGGGTTATGTATTTAGCTTAACTAGGAATAACCTAGTTTTCTCTCTAGTTGGGTTAGGAGCATCTTCATTATTGATATATCTCTTCTCTTCTTATCCTTCATACATAGTAGCTATGTTAATGACTATAGGATTACTCATCAACTCTCTCGTAATGCTTTTTACGTCCTTTAAGTTGTCATCAAGGATATACAAATTCTCATTTCCACTAAAAGAGTTCTTAATTCCCTTACTCTTATCGTTCATTTCTCTTCCTATATCCATGAGATTTAAGCCAATTACCTTCTTGCAAATGATAGAATATTCTATAATTTGGATAATCGTGTTTTCTTCTTTCAATGTTATTTTAAATCCTTATGGTAAGCAGTTATTTACGTTAATTATAAGAGAATTTAAGCAAAGATATTATAAGTGATAGGTGTGAGTGGGTTAGAAATCCGCATAAATAAGCTATTCGAGAAAGGTAGGGCTTTTGTAGTAGCCTTAGATCATGGATTAGTAATGGGTCCCCTAAAGGGCATAGAAAACCCTGTCGAGGTAGTTAGTAAGATTGCCAAAAATGGTCCAGATGCGTTACAAATGACTCCAGCTATGGTGAAGTTGGTGAAGGAGAACTTCTTCTCAAGGAGTTCACCTATGTTAATTGCTAGACTGGATACTGCAAATGTTTGGAGACAGAAGTATAAGGAGTATGACTCTGGTTATTACTCGTTAATATACAGACTTAAGGACGCTATAAATGTTGGGGCAGATGCCGTAGTAACTTACTTAGTAGTAGGATATGGTGATGATAGGGTTGAGGGGTATAATTTAGAGGCTTTAGCGTCAGTGAGAAGAGAGGCTAATGATTACGGAATTCCGTTCATCATAGAACCATTATTTGTGAATAAAGGAAATCAAGACTCCGTGAAAGATAACGAGTTAGTGAAATATGTAACTAGGCTAGCATCTGAAATAGGTGCGGACATTTTGAAGGTTGATTACACTGGTAATAAGGAGATGTTTAAAGAGGTTGTTAACGTCGCCTTTGCTCCAATATTAATAAGAGGAGGACCTAAGACTAGTAATGATGAAGAATTTTTGCAAATGCTAAGGGATGCTTTACAAGCTGGAGCAAAAGGAGTTACCGTTGGACGTAATTTATGGCAAGCCAAGGAGCCAGATAGACTAGCAAAGGCAATTTCAAAAATTGTACATGAAAACGCTGATGTTGGAGAAGTTTTAAAAACCTTTAAATAAATCGTTTTTTATGCAATTTAATAATAAGTGGATTGATTATTTCTTTTACATTGCCCTAATTAGCTTATTAATAGTTTATACTTATGAGACAGTGATTACGTTTGCACCAATCAATGGATATATCGGAGACGAGGTTTGGTATCCTACAGCTGCTTACAACCTTTTAAAATATGTGTTTCATGTTACACCTCCACCTATGTCGACTATTGGGTATCCTAATGAGCAAAATATTCAAACTTATTTGAATCCGGAACATCCGCCTTTAGCTAAATATATCATGGCTGTATTTATATATCTATTGGGCTATAATCCAGTAGCATGGAGATTACCAAGTTGGATTTTAGGCGATTTAACTATACTAGTTGCGTTTTTCTTGTCTAAGAAGATAGTTGGTAATGGATATTTAGGTAATATAGCAGGGTTGTTATCAGCTTTACTTATAGCGTTAGATCCTAACTTTTGGGTACTTCATGGTATAGGTCTCTTGGACATATATGTATCTTTCTTTGGAATATTATCATTATATTTTCTTTTAAGGGGGAATATACTCTTGTCATCTATTACTTTGGCTTTAGCTATGTTATCAAAAGAACCTGCTTATGTATTAATTTTCCCCTTCTTATTTTATCTAGGTGAATTGACTAACAGTATTAAGAGAAGAGCAATTTATGGCTTGGGTTTACCCATATTTATTTATGTATTATTCTCTATACCGCTGATAGCATATTATGGTGGTGTAACCTCTTGGTTAGATGCTACAGTAATACATAGAGCAATTTGGGACGTAACTAATGGACATATTACATTGACTGCAACTTCCCAGATATCTACACCATGGGACTGGTTTCTTGATATACATCCATTCTATTTAGGTTATAACTTATATGCTAGTACAAACCCATACGTATTAATATTATGGATAATTACTACTCCCATTGCTTTTATTTTTAAGGACATAAAACTAATAGTCACCACAATGTGGGCATGGACTGAGTGGATAGGCTTTGTAATAGTTTATTTCTTAGGAAATCACACATTATTTAGTTTCTATGTCACAGATTTCATGCCGGTAGTTGACGTGTATGTAGTGATGTCATTATTTAAATTAGTTCAAAAGATAAATATTCTTAAGTAATTTTTTACTGTAAATTCAAAGAGAGTTTAAATACTGAACAGATTAATCTATTCTTCGAATGTCTAAACCATCAATTAATGAGCAACAAAAAACGCGAGAACCAGAGAGGCATTTAAGCTTCCTTGATATCGTGTTCCTCTCAATGGGTGGACAATCTCCATTTTTAAGCATATTAACATATGGTCTAGCAGCTTTCTTATATGCTGGCTTATTTGGTCCTATAGCTATTATACTAGGTACTTTATTAGTCTTAATAAATGGTCTCGTAGTATATGAGCTTTCTAAGAGATTCACAAAAGAAGGGGGATATTATACATACGCCTTTTATTCACTCACCAAGAGGCTAGGCTTCGAGACTGGATGGTTGTACGTATTTTATTCACTGACATATGGTGTGGCATACATTTTAGGTGCAACATATGTAATTTACCATGTACTGGGAATAAGTCCATGGATTGTAGGATTAGGTATAGTAGGAATAACCTCCATATTTGCTATATTAGGCATTAGGGTAAGTACTAAATATGCAATAGTTGCAGCGTCTCTCGAAATTGCAGTAATGACTACTTTAGCTTTTTTGTTTATTCAATCCACGCACTTTTACTTTTATAATCCTTTCTCTGTGCATATAAATTTTAGTAAGTTAGCCTTCGCTATTCTATTCGGCTCTTCCATTCCTACAGGTTACGGTTCTATTACTCCAATATCTGGTGAGGCTAAGAATGCAAGAAAAACTATAAGTAGAGCTATCATAACCGTTATCTTATTAGGTGGTCTTCTAGCTGCCTTTGACGTATACGCAATTGGTGACCATTTAGTATATTTCCATCTTATATCCAATGTCACAAAGATAGATATACTAAACCTAATAAAAGATAGGTTGGGTATTGTGACACTAGTGTTTGTTCTCTTTGCGTCAATCAATGATGGTATATTAGGTGCGTTAGCCTTTCTAACGGCAACATCTAGAACAATTTTTGCAATGTCCTCAGTAGGATTTTTACCTAAGTTTCTTAGTAAATTTGAAAATCATAAAGGTCCAACACGAGCTGTTGCCTTATCTTCAATTCTGTATATAATGTTGACTGCGTTGATGCTGTATATTGTTAAAGCTCCTTTTCTAGCTTTTGAAATACTTGGAGCAATAGCTGTGTTATCAAGCTTATTCGTACACTTGTCTTCTAACTTTTCACTAGTCAGAATATCTTTAAAGAAGATAAATAAGAGAAAATTGCAAATTAGTATAGGTTTAATCGCCTCAGTATTTAGCTTCTTTATCCTTATATACTCTATGGAACAAGCTTCGCCAATTGAGGTTTATGTCTTTATGACATGGATAATTATTGGATTTTTGTTAGCTGAGATCTTTAGTATGATAGAGGAAGAAAATGAAGAAGAGGATTAAGAATATCTATTCATTAAATTTATTACTCATGCTTTATTCAATAACTATAACATGTTAAGAAAGGCAATAATTACTTCTGCGGGTAGAGGAAGCAGAATGAAGCATATTACTACTTTTCTTCCTAAAGCATTGTTACCGCTTTTTGTGACGGAAAATGGGGGTAAAGTTACCAGACCGATCATAGATCTAATACTTGATTCACTAAAGAACATAGGAATAGAAAAATTCTGTATAGTAGTAGGCAAGAATGGCATGTTATTAATGCAATATCTATTTGAAAGGACTCCGACATTCGTTTTTCAAGAAACTCCAAAAGGATTTGGAGATGCCGTATTAAGGGCAGAAGACTTTTCCGGAAACGAACCATTTTTTGTTCATGCCGATGACGGAGTTCTAACTAAAGGCTATGATTCCTTAAAATCTTTATATGAAGAAATATCTCCAGATGCCTTACTTCTAGTAAGGCGAGTTCAAAATCCTAAGAGATATGGAGTAGTCGAAGTTGTTGACAAGGGCTATTATGATAATCATAAAATGTATAAGGTGACTGATGCAGAGGAAAAACCTCAATTTCCTAAATCTAACCTGGGATTAGTAGCTGTTTACATATTTAAACCATCGATATTTGACGCCTTAAAAAGAGTTAAAGTCGAGGAAAATAGGGAATTAGAATTGACTTATGGTATAAAAAACTTGATTTTGGATAATAGAGAAGTTTATGCGTTAGAAATGAAAGAAAGTGAAACTTGGTTAAACGTTGGAGATCCCAAGAGTTACTTAGATTCTTTAAACTATTCATTTAAATTGCTCTAATGACATAATATAATTTTGTATGATACTTGTTGGAGTGGACGGAGGAGGAACCAAAACATCAGCTATAGCGTATACTTGCAGCGGAAATTTAATAGGCAAAGGATTAGGAGGCCCCGGTAACTTCCATAACGTAGGTGTGGAGGAGGCTGTGAAAAACATCAGAAAAGCTATAATGTCTGCTACTAAAGGCATGAAACCAGATGTAGCTTATATAGGATTAGCTGGTATAGATTCTAAGTATGATTATGATATAATGAGCGAGGCATTAAGAAATGTATCTAATTCGACTTATGTGGATCATGACGGTTTTGTCGCACTTTATGCTGAGACTAGAGGTGATCCAGGCGTTATTACGATAGCAGGAACTGGTAGCGTAATAGTAGGGTTTAACGGTAAGGAAAGATTTAGATATGGGGGATTAGGTTGGTTAATAGCCGATGAAGGTTCAGCTTATTGGATAGGAAGAGAAGCCTTAAGGGCTTTAGGAAAAATGTTAGACGCGAGAATTCCTAAGACTATTTTGGCTGATAAAATAATGGGCCTTCTAGAAATAAATTCTCTGGATGATTTAATTAAATGGGCATACCATGAAGGTCATAAAGTAAAAGAAATTGCCTCGTTAGCTACTGCAGTGAGTGAAGCTGCTAAGGAGGGAGATCAAGTTGCATATAATATTTTAAAGACTGCTGCATACGAATTAGCATCTTATTCAATTCAAATGGCCGTAAAGATTGGTGTGAGCAGAATATATCTAAAGGGAGGGATGTTTAATTCTGAAATCTATTATAATCTATTCAAAGAATATTTAGATAATAACAACATAAAAGGAGTTATATCTTCTCGTGATCCAGAATATGGAGCATTATTGTTGGCGTTTAAATATAGCGGATGTGATGGCGAGGCTCTATTTAGATAGGTAGCGCTACTCCTTCGCTTCTAATATCAGCTACTCCAATATACTTACCTTTTTTATATTTTAATGCTTGAACAACACCTACTTCTGGAGAATAGTAATCAGTTTGAGTTGCCGTTATTCCAAGCCTTTTTTCTGCTATAACCTTATTCCCTAAGTACATAAACCTTGGTGCATATACGGCTTCGTCAATCTCCATCTTATAGTCCACATAATACTCTAATACTTCTGCGTGAATTTGTGGTCTTAAATCTCCACCTGCACACCCTATTATTAATCTCTCATTATCGTTCTCAGCTAGTAATACCGAAAGAGTGTGTAAAGGCCTTTTTCTAGGCTCTGGTTTGTTAATTCCTTCAGTAAAACCTGCTCCTCTATTATTAAAAGGTATTTCTTCTACAACGATACCGGAACCGAATGGATAGAATAAACTTTGAATAAATCCAACTTCGTTCTCCCCGTCAGTTACAGTAAAGAAGGTTGTATCACCGTGAGAGCTTACCTTAACCTCAATTCCGTATTCTGATAATTTATTTGATATGTAGCTTTCTGAGAGTAGTTTTTCGACTGGAACGCTTGCAAAACGTGGATCAGCAACATATTTGTTTCTATCTTCATAAGCTAAAGCACTTAATCTAACGTGCTCGTTTATCCTTCCTATATCGTTATATGGCATTTTATTAATATCAGTTAACTCTATCATTTTCAGCAATTCTAGCGTTGTTAATCCTTGACTATTTGGAGGTAATTCATAAAGGGTATATCCTTTATACGTTGACTTCAAAGGAGTTACCTTTTCTCCATGAAATTCTTTAAAATCTTCATAGCTTACTGGTACTCCCCTTTCTCTTAATCCTTTAACTAAATCTTCAGCTATTTTTCCATCATAAAATTCTCTAGGGTCTCTGGAAATATGCTTCAATATTCGAGCCATTCTATTTAACCTAATTTCGTCACTAAATCTCTTGTTTCCATAAACTTTCTGCCAATCCTCAGACAATTTAAACGAACTTACAATAGCGTGATGTAAACTTCTCCCTACCATAAATCCATTAGATGCTATAGAAATCGCTGGATTTAATAACTCTTGTAAAGGTTTAGAAGCATAATTTTCATGGATAAACTGCCATAGATCTACTAATCCCGGTACCATTACTGTAAAAGGGCTTCTGTAATCTGGAATTTTTTCTACACTAAGTTCCTTTGATGCCCAACCAGATGCGTTATAAGCTATAATACCCTCTGGTGTTTTAGCTAGTAGAAATCCGTCTCCCCCTAACCCGCTAGTGTGTGGCATTACAACCGAGAGAACTGCACTAACTGCTATTGATGCATCGAATGCATTACCTCCGTTCTCTAATATCTTAGCTCCAACATAACTTGCCACATAATTTTGCGACGACACGACTCTTTTTCCTGAAGCAGATGGCATAATTATTTAATAGATTATTTTAACATAAATACTTATCAGTATTATGGAAATACCTAAGGATGTGAAAGATAAGTTAGAGGATGGAGTTTGCATGGCTTGTTGTATAAATGACGTTATCTGTATGACTAATGATTATCCTAGATCATCTAATGTAGATGTATTATTTGAGATAGATAGAAAAGGTAGGGAAATAATTTTTAGACATATCATTATGGATGATCCCTCAAACCCTTTAACTGTAGAATACATGGTTGATTCGAATTTCATTAATAACGTAATAAACTCTCGAATGATCGATGTGTTTTTCGTTAATAATACCTTTAAAGAAGAGATGAAGATACGAATATTATTTTCTGAAGATGAAATTAAGTTAATGAAGAGGGAAATAGGACTTGGAACTTAAGCAAATACAAGATAAAATGAAGGAAATGTATTATGCGAAGGATTCTGAAAGAGGAATTTATGCTACATTTACTTGGCTGGTTGAAGAAGTAGGAGAACTAGCTGAAGCATTATTATCAGATAATACTGAGTCTATTCAAGAGGAGTTAGCTGATGTCTTAGCCTGGACATTATCAATTGCGAATTTAAAGGGCATTGATATGGAAGAAGCTATAAAGAAGAAATATAAATTGTAAGCTATGGTTAATGAAGATCAGTTCTTTGAGGTATTGAAGAAATCCCTAATCGATGGTGAAGCAAGGTATTATCGTAACTTAGTATATATAGAAAAAAGTAATTATTTTGATTTAGTGAAAAAAATTATAGAACTATTTTTGAGCTTTAAAAAGGATCCTTCAGTTGCTTATGGTTTTGTTCCTTGGGCTGAGGGCTCAAAGGATAGGATGAAGGAAATAAAGGGATATTTCCAAAAGTTCGATGATATTGATTACGCTAATGCCGAATATAAGCTAGGAAACACTTATGACCTAGTAATTCTTGATACAGTTGATAATTTCCAACCAATTAATATAGGTAGGCTTGTGGATCTAGCGAGAGGTGGTGGTCTGGTAATTATCTATACTGATAATCTTATAAAGGACAAGATGGTATTTAGATCTTCTATAATAAGAAATAACAAAATATATGATATATATGAAAGAAGATTTAAGAAAAAATTGCAAGAGCATGAGGGTATATTTACGATTATTGGTGATCAATTTGAAGTAAGACCCTTTTCTGGTGATATTAAACCTAAGCCAGAAAAGAAGGTTCCATCAAAACCTATAATGCCTAAAGAGATTCATGAATTGTCATTAAGCGAAGACGAGAATAGAGTAATCGAATCTTTTTCTTTTATGCTTAGCGGTGGAAGGAGGGTTCTAGTATTAACCGCGCCAAGAGGAAGGGGAAAGAGTTCTGTGACCGGTTTATCAATTGCTAGTTTAGTAGCTAAGTATAAGAGTAAGAGAGAGAGAAACGCGAAAATCGTAGTTACTGCTCCTTCAATAGTTAGTGCATCTCAAGTCATGCTCTTTGTAAAAAATGCGATGGAGAGATTAGGTGAAAACGTCTGGGTTAAGATGAGTGATACGGGGCACGTAAAAATAATAAAAGGTAGTGATTTCAAGGTAGAATATGTCCCACATGATGCTGCTTTAGAGGATGAGGGCGATTTATTAGTTATAGATGAAGCAGCATCACTTGGAGTGAATTACATAGACTTAGCATTAAGGATGTGGAGAAAAGTAGTTCTGGTAACCACAGTCCACGGATATGAAGGATCGAGCAAAGCCTTCTTAAGGTATTTAAGGAGGTTAATCGAAAGTAGGAGAATTAAGGTAAAATGGGTAAATATGGAGCAACCATTACGTTATGCTGAAGGTGATCCTATAGAGAAATGGTTGTATGATGCCTTATTACTGGATGCTGAGCCAGAGGAGCCTAAATCAGAGATAAATCTAATTAACTATGAAGACATTGATAAGGCTGAGCTAATTGACGATGATAAGAAATTAAGATCACTATACGGAATAATGGTTACAGCTCACTATAGGAATAATCCTGATGATTTAATGATTATGTTAGATGGTGCCCATCACTTAATCAAGGCATTGTATTCTGATAATAACTCTTACATAGCGGCTTGTCAGATAGCCGAAGAGGGCGAACTGCCGGATAACTTAATTGACATGGCGTTAAAGGGTGGCACTTTTGATGGTGATCTAATTCCAGATAGAATAATAAAGCATGTAAGAATAAGGGATTTTGGAAAACTAAAAGGTTGGAGAATAGTTAGAATAGCTGTTTTACAAGAATTACAAGATAAGGGCTTTGGGAGTGAAATGCTTAACATTATCTTCAACGAGGCAAAAGAAAAGGGAATAGATTGGTTAGGTTCTTCATTTATGTCTGATCCCAAAGTTTTGAATTTCTGGATCAAAAATGGTTTCGTTCCAGTTCACATATCTCCTAAGAAAAATGAGAAACTCGGGGACTATCCCGTTGTGGTTATGAAACCTATAAGTGATATAGCAAAGAAAATAACAGAAATATCAGCTTACATATTAAAGGAAAAACTTCTAAATACACTCCACGATGTGTACTTTAATATTAATCCGGAAGTTGCTAGATTACTTTTGACAGGAGCTAGAGCAAACAAAACTGTTAACATAAATGACATTCTAATTGATAAAGTAGTATCATTTTTGCAAGGAATCAGTCCTTATGAGTCTTCTGCAGATGGGATACACATGTTAGCAATTAAGTATTTCTGGGACTCTAAAAGGGACTGGGCTTTATCAAGGGAAGAGGAGCTAGTGCTGATAGCCAAAGTAATTCAAGGAAAACCTTGGAATTACGTATCCTCCCTCTTAGAATCTAATAGATCGCATGTTTATGAGTTAATATATGATTCAATATCAAAGTTAATGAAAAAATATTATAACTTGTCTGCTGAATCAACTGTTGGTTTAACCCTAGATCAAGTGATGAAATCACAACACTATGAAAAGTGATATAATGCACCTCAACTGATACTATTCAATATTATAGCAACTACTACGAGAATTGAGAATAGTTGATGCAAGCCTACAGATATCCCAGGCTTAAGAGAGTTTCTATTACTTGAGTCCCACACCCACAATCCTACAACCAGTTCAATTGCTGTAAATGCTAAAGTAAGCCAATAATGAAGTAATACCAATGCAATAATAAATATTAGTGCAGCTATTCCATGAATCACCCAGGCTATTTGAAGCCAAATATTTCTTTCTTGACTCTTTTCCCATACCTTCCCTATTTTTAACCTCATTCTTCTGGTCCCAGTTACCACTCCTCCCATGAAAATTACGAAATACAGAAAGTGTGGTGGTATTATTGCATCAATCAAGAATGAAAGAATACTTAACTTGAATATATTCAAACCTTGTAACATTAATAAGAAGTATGTAACAAAGGTTGTGTATGCAGCTATATCGTGAAACCCTTGAAATATTGAAGGTAACTTTCCAGCCAATACATATAGTGTAGCCATTCCTAATAACGCAGTGAAGACTACTGCGACAAACCCGATAATTGATATAAGAGAAGGATGGATGATTAGGATAGCTAAAGAGAGTATTCCAACTAATGTGGCTAGTATTCTATGTATTGCCTCTGGATCTCTTTTAGCTGCTACTTGTAACATGTCCTTTGTGTATGGCCAATTAGTACCTAAAGATAATCCATACCCATATCCTTCAACTACTCCTCCAAAAACTATTGTCGTTCCTGCTAGCAGAGATTCAATTCCCGCAAGGTAAGTAATAATCATACTCTAACATAGCTCTCATAGACTTAAAAATTTCTTTTGATGAGTTTTAACAAATGGGTAAGTTAGATTATTTTTCAATAACACGGTTGATTTGGGTAAAACTATTTTTATAATTTATAAAAATATTGAGAAATTGTAAAAAGGTGAGATCATGGCAGAAGGGAAAATTAGTGCAGTAAATTTGTCAGTTAGGTGGATAGGTGCCATATTATCAGCCTTATGGGCTGGAGTACATCTAGTGCTAACACATGCTGTTTTGCCTAATCCTAATGCTACGATGATATACGATATCTTTTTTGGATTTACTGCCTCACTAGCCATATTAGCAGCAATAATTATGATAATTGGATTAAGATATGCTTATCCATTAATTACAGCCTTTTATACCATAGATTTGGCACTATTGGCAGAAACCAGGTTAGGGCCAGCATTATTTGTGGGTAAGAGATTGCCGTTTAATCCTTACGTATATATCTCGCTATACCTAGACATAGTTCTAATTGCTATATCTATATTGCTGATAGTTATTGATAAAAAATAGTAATAATAATAGATAAAAGTTAAAGTTTTTCTATTTCCTCCTTCATTATTTTAGTTCCTTTTATTG
This sequence comes from Sulfolobus sp. B1, assembly GCF_007050195.1. Lineage (NCBI taxonomy): Archaea > Thermoproteati > Thermoproteota > Thermoprotei > Sulfolobales > Sulfolobaceae > Sulfolobus > Sulfolobus sp. B1. The sequence continues at coordinate 15,616 of NZ_QIMI01000021.1, forward strand.
CTAAATCTTCCGGAATTATAAGTGGAGGTTCTATTCTAACAACTGATTCTCCAGCGCCTATAGCTAATACTCCTCTTAAAAAGGTATTATAAAGTACTTTTTCTAGTCCTTCTACATAAGGTTTATTATCCTTTCTAAGCTCAACTCCTATCAATAATCCTAACCCCCTAACCTCATAAACGTATGGTGATCTAGTATCTTTCAACTCCTCTACTATCTTTTTGCCTAAGCTACTCACGTGGTCCAATAACCTGGGTACCTCATCTAATACTACCTCGGCAGCAGCTAGAGCTAATGGATTACCTCCAAAAGTATTAGCGTGCGATCCAGCTGGTAAATTCATCACCTCTTTTCTACCTACTACGGCACCTAATGGTATACCACCTCCAATAGCTTTTGCAATACAAATCATATCAGGCGTTACGTTAAAGTGTTCGAAAGCGAACATTTTACCGGTTCTACCAATACCAGTTTGAACTTCATCAAGAATTAACAAAATACCATATTTTTTCAGAATACTATTAAGTTTATAAAAGAAATCATATGGCGGTACGATTACTCCTCCCTCTCCTTGTATTGGTTCAGCAATAAAAGCAGCTATTTCGCTAGGATCTACGATCTTTTTGAACAGCCAATCCTCTATAAATGATAATAGATTATCAGTACAGTCTTCTTTACATAGAGGATTTCTCTTATCGGGATAGGGAATTAAATATGTTGATGATAATAATGGTGAAAACGATTTTCTTTGTACGGATTTACTAGATGTAAATGCTAAGGAACCCATTGTTCTGCCGTGGAATGAATTCATAAATCCTATGATCCACTGCCTTCCAGTATTCCCCCTAGCTATTTTTATAGCAGCTTCAACACTTTCTGTACCGCTGTTAGTGTAAAACACCTTTGCAGGATAAGGCATAAATGAGACCAATTTCTTAGCCACTCTTATAGCTAATTCATAGTAGAAATCAGTTAAACTATAATGGAAAAACTTGTGCATTTGTTGGCTGACTGCATTAATAATCTTTTCATTTGCATGCCCTAAGGCTAATACTCCTATACCAGCATTAAAATCAATATACTCTTTTCCTTGGACGTCATATACCAAAGCACCACTTCCACGACTTATGACGAATGGGTACCATCTTTTGAAGGATTGCATTAAATAGTTTTCATCCTCTTTTATGATGCCATTTATTATTTCGTTCATAGTTTAATTTTCGAACATAACATATAAGAGTTTTTCCATTAATTTGTAAAAGACATACGTCAGAAGAATAAAGATCGAAAATTTAAAAATAACATAATTAGATATTAAAAACTATTAATTTAACCTATATGAAAAACAATGTTTTATATCAGAAAGGCAATTAGGTTATATGAATGGTGGTAAAGCTTTCTTATCTTTATTGAAAGAATTTAAAGTAGATAGAATATTTTTAGTCTCCTCAAGGGGAACCGAGGAATTTGGCCAATGAATTAAATATAAGTCTATATATTTACTGTTTAATCTCCTTAAACTGTTCTTTGCCGACTTTATAACATCCTCATACATCAAATGATTAGGCCAGACCTTTGTGACAATTATTAAATCGTCCCTATTAAATCGCTTGATAGCCTCTCCTACTAGTTCTTCTGCGTGACCTCCACCATACATTTCTGCAGTATCTATCAAATTTATACCTCTACTAATTGCGTACTCTATTACCTCTACACTCTCCTTATCTCTGGAGTAATCTGGCGACCAAAAGCCTCCCCCCAACTTCCAAGTACCAAAACCTATCTGTGAAACTTCCTTTTCGCATATTTTCAATTATCTCACCTTATCCACAATAACTTGGATCACAACTATTTTATTCTCTCTTCTTAACTTGTCTAACCCTCTTAACAAGGCTGGTTTAATCTCTGATGGCTCCTCCACTAATTCATAATACCCGTGAAAAGCTTCAACAGTTTTGCCAATTTCAAATCTACTGAAGTCAGCTCCAGGATAGTATTTCTTAATCCTTGCTAATCCTTCTGGGAAGACCTCATTTACAGCTTCAGCAGAGGCTAACCAGCCAGCATTATCATAAATTACTACCATGACTGGATATCTATATCCAATGTAATAAAACGCCTCAGGAACTCCAAAAATGAAAGAACCATCCCCAGTAGTAACTATTACATCTTTATTAGTTGCCATCTTATAACCTACAGCTGCTCCTAAAGAGAAACCTAGATACCCTATTGATAAGTCGGCGAAATAAGAGCCGAATTCATTTAATCTGGCATATCTGGGATCAAATTGGTATTCATTAAAGATAGCTAAATCATATTCATGCGCGATCTCACCAATTTCATGAGATAAATATTTAGGATGTATTGGCTTTCTATCCATTAAGCTTTCAATCAATCTTCTCTTTTCCTCATCCTGCTTTGCTTTTAATTCCTTAATCACCTCAGCATTCTTAGGCCTAAGAGAAATATAGTCCAAGAAGTTATCTGGCGTAGACTGAATACAAAGATCACATCTAAATCCATAATAAGGAATATAGGAATATGAAGGCTCGACGTCTACTTTAATAATAGGTATGTCAAGATCAAGTTTTTTAGGAAAGTATGGCACTTCTGCCTCAATAACGAGGAGTAAATCTGCCCTCTTTAAGTCAAACTTATCTAAAGCCATGGCCCCGTTAGACGGATAATTTAATACCTCACCGACGTAATTCAAGATAGGAATGTTATATTTTTCAGCGAATCTTTTAAGTGATTCGAACCAGCTTTTTCTTCTACCTGCCCTCCAG
>NZ_QIMI01000216.1:0-1759 GCF_007050195.1 Sulfolobus sp. B1
TTGTTGGAGACTAGAACCAGAGGATATAGGATTAGAATGGGACGATACTAAAATGCCAGCATATGATGATCCGGAATACATAGTTGAGAGAAGTATTGAGGAACATAAGAGGGCAGTTTCTGGTTATTTTGGGAGGGAAGGTGTTAAGCTAGAAAAAGTTAAAGATGCGATGAAACCGGCTCACGTAGCAATCAGCTTGACTGGAGAGCCAACTTTATATGAGAAATTAGGTGAGTTAATTAGGGAATACCATAAGAGAGGACTAACTACATTTTTAGTGACAAGCGGAATAAGACCAGATATCTTAGCTAGCCTTGAGGAAGAACCTACTCAGCTTTTCGTATCTCTACAAGCTCCAAATGAGATCAAGCATAAAATGATAAATAGGCCAGTCGTAGCTAATTCTTGGCAATTGTTGATGAAAACCCTAGAGATACTGCCAAGTTTTAGTTCTCCAACTGTGATTAGGCTTACAATGATAAAGGGGTATAATATGAGTGATGAAGACGCTAAAGAGTTTGCAAAACTTTTCCAAATAGCTATGCCAACCTATATTGAAGTTAAAGCTTATATGCATGTTGGACCTTCCACGTATAGGTTAAGTAAGGATGCGATGCCTAGACATAATGAGATAAGAGAATTTGCAAAACTTCTCTCAAACTATACTGGCTATAAAATACTTTCAGAACACGTACCTAGTAGAATAGTGTTATTAAGTAAGTTAGATGAGCCAATTAAGATAGGAAACGCATGGAATGAAAGATGGGATTGGAGAACCGTTGACATAGAAGATGATATAAACGGAGAATATAAGGAAGCAGAACTAGGATGTACTGAGGGATCAACTTGAAAAGATGAGTCAAACGTTTGTATTTTAGCCAAAATATTAGCCTTTTCGAAGCAAAAATCCTACATTACGCAGTCTGAATTAGCAAGGATATTAAACCTTTCTCAGCAAACTGTCTCGAGAAAACTTAGGGAATTGGAAGAAGATAAATTAATAGTTAGGATAATTTCTAAAGAAGGAGAAATAATTCGGCTTAGTGAAGAGGGAGAAAAGATCTTAAATTCTTGCTTAAGTGATTTAAAAGAAGCGATATTAACATTGCATACCATACAAATCAAAGGTAAAATCATTTCGGGATTAGGGGAAGGAAGAATATTTCTATCGATGGAATATTATAAAACTCAGATAAGTAAATTACTTGGCTTCGAACCATATCCCGGAACGTTAAACGTAGTAATTTATGACAGGCAGTCTATAGAAAACAGATTAATGCTTGAATCATCTCCTCCATTACTGGTACCAGAATATAAATACAAGGATAGAGTGTTAGGGGCAGTCAAATTATATCCTGCATCCGTAAATTCTCTAAAACCAGCAGCGGTAGTTATCCCACAAAGGACTACACATCCAAAAAGTGTAGTTGAAATAATATCACCGTATTATCTTAGAGAGAAACTTAATCTTAAAGATGGCGACGAAATAGTAATAGAAGCATATGTCTAACCTATTATTTATGAATTACAATATCTTTTTTTAATCTCGTTTATAATATCTGTAGTACTTGAGTGGTTCCATTTCTTAATTCTTTCTCTTAACCTTATTATCTCCGGAGAAAGACCTCTTTTCTTAAGCTCTTCTGATAACTTCTTCTCATCTACGTTTTGATCAGGTCCTAAGAAGATTATATCAGGGTTTACTCTTTCAACGCTTTTTAAGAAATCTTCCTTATCACCTAATATTGCGTCATAAACA
>NZ_QIMI01000217.1:0-1743 GCF_007050195.1 Sulfolobus sp. B1
CCTTTCGGGGATGGGGGACCCGGAAGTGAAACACCACCCATAAGCGCTCGCGGGACTAACCTACCCGAAAGGGTGGGAACAGCGTCAGGTGGGCGGTTCGGCTGGGGCGGCACTCCCGCGAAAAAGTAACACGGGAGCCCAAAGGTCAGCTCAGGCGGTACAGAACGCCGCCGTAGAGTGCAAGGGCAAAAGCTGGCCTGACGAGACCCTTCAAAGTACGGGGTCTCGACGCGAAAGCGCGGCCTAGCGAACGCTCGTGCCCCCACACGTGGGGGCCGGGCATGACAGAAAAGTTACCCCGGGGATAACAGGGTCGTCGCGGGCGAGAGCTCCCATCGACCCCGCGGTTTGCTACATCGATGTCGGCTCTTCCCACCCTGGGGGTGCAGCTGCCCCCAAGGGTAGGGCTGCCCGCCCGTTAAAGGGGAACGTGAGCTGGGTTTAGACCGTCGCGAGACAGGTCGGACTCTAAGGGTGGGGAGTGCTGGCCGTCTGAGGGGAAGGTACCCCTAGTACGAGAGGAACAGGGTACCGGGGCCTCTAGTTTACCGGTTGTCCGGTAGGGCAGTGCCGGGCAGCCACGCCCTAAGGGGTAATCGCTGAAAGCATCTAAGCGAGAACCCCTCCCCGAAAAGAGACGGCCATGCGGGGCTAACCCGCGAGAGCCCTCCCCTAGAAGAGGGGGTTGATGGGGGCGGGGTGTAAGTCCCGAGGGCGAAAGTCCGAGGGATTTAGCCCGCGCCTCCCAATCGGGCAAGCCCTTATGCTGCCGATTCTAGACAGCCCGGTAAATCCTAGGCCAGCTGAGGGCCTTATTGTGATCTCCTTTCTATAGTTTATTTATTCTCTAACGTTATAATTAGTTTATTTATTCTCTAACGTTATAATTGTCTTACGCTACCTATAATAGCCAGTTATAACAGATTTTATGTGTGTAGTGGTTAGTATGTTTGAGGATTCATAAGTGTGCTCATGCACTTTTCCATACGGCTGAAGTTAAAGAGAATGTATAATACAAAACCACATCAAGCAGTAGTAAGTATATTTCTACATTAACATACTTGTGCATACTCTCCTTGTCCTCATTATAGGCAAATATCTTACCAGGGTGGGCAAAATCCTTATAAAAACCGTTAAACTATTTTCCCTGTATAAGGCTTTGCAAACCCATGATTTAGAAGGAAAAAGCCATATACTACGAGTTAGCAATAGTAAAAGCATATTCGGGGCTGGCAGACTATTAAAGGGATGGAAGAGGTTAAAGAGATCGCGATAAACTTGGCATTAAACGAATTAGAGAACCTAATAGAGGCTCAGTTTACAAGGCATTCTCTTGGTTAAAACATGGTGTTGAAACTTTTGACAAGAGAAGCTTAGTAAGAAGCCTAAAACTAGCAAGCATAGACTTCAGATAGAACTTAACAAGAAACACAATAATGACTAAAAATATTCTTCAATACAATTTACTCGAAATCTATTGGCATAAGGTGGAATATGGGGTTGGATGAAATTGTTATCCACACACGCTTGGTTGTTATTATGTATGTAAAATACTGCAGGAGTGGACGTTGGCTCTAGGACTAGTGTATTGCATCCGTTTTCAGATGAGCGAGTGAGGATTGTTAATGAAGAGCCGTAAAAGGCTACAGGAAGAGTTGTGTTGTAAAAGAGAATTGACGTCTTATCGATTGTAATGTTGTAAGTCTCACCTGGAGTCAAATATATTGTAGTGAAGTGGAAGGA
>NZ_QIMI01000218.1:0-1740 GCF_007050195.1 Sulfolobus sp. B1
AAATCCATAGCATAATATGAGAGATGAAAAACAGTTTTTATATATTTTTAGCGTAATCTAAAGCTTTCTTTAATGAGATATCCTCTTGCGTTCTTTTCACATCATAATATAATTTTAATGCATAGTAGAGTAATTTAATGTAATCATTTAAAGAAGTGTAGATTAGAGGTCTCTTTATTTCAATCTCTATTACTAAGGAATCGTCTAAAACCTTATAGATGAAACCCTTATTGCTCACTACTGAATTAATCAAGTCAACTCCTGTAATCAGATCAAGATCCAAGCTAGGCATCGTTACGATTTTATTTCCCTCTATTTTAATGTCAATTGAATCCCTCCATCTCTCTGATGCATATAGCACTTCTTTTAATTTATTTACTGAATATAAGTAATGAGAAAACGCTTCCTTAATATCATCTTCTATGTCCTTGTAAGGATATATTATTAAACCATAATCACCATTAAATTCCTCAGCTAAATACAACTCCTTGCTGTTATTTTCTCTCATCGTAATCCAATTATCCTTCTTATCTTCTATTAAGAACCTAGATATTACCTCTCTAAATGAATATATGTTTAAGTAAATTTCAACTATATTCATGGTCTCACTCAGCAGTGGTCCTAATATCACCCTAACTCATGAGTACTCGGCTTCATCATCTCAGCATCACGCCTACAATCATCAAATCATAAGGGGTAGAACTTCAGCATACAGTAATAAATTAAGTTTCTAACTTAAAGGTTTAACTATGTACTTTCTACCTCTCCAATAAACTTCCCTCCTATTCCAATTATATATTAACAAGAATAGTGCATATGGTATTGCAAGTATAGTCATCAACGACGCTATCATCGCATTTTTTGGATAATCTATTCCTCTTATTACGTTTTTAACTATCCATAAAATATAAGGAGTAAACGTTACAAGATTTAGAAACACTATGGAATAAACTAAAATAAACGTGAAGAAAGTCCCAGCAACTAAATATGCCTTAGCCCCCCTTGGCGAGTAAGCTAAAATAGTAATTATCTGCCTACTAGACCACTTAACCAAATCCTTTTCGTCATAAACGTTCAAGGGAACACAGTTCATGAGAAAACCAATTTTCCCATTATTACGTTTCACAATTCTGGTTAAAGTACAATCATCACACCACTCCTTTGAAAGTTCATCAATAACGTCTTTGTTGAAGAAACTCTTCCTAAACGCCATCGAGCCTCCCCATAGAAATCTTGAATTTTCTAACGATTGGGACTCGAAACCTAAAGTCCAAAACCCAGCCCTTAGCAAATTACTTAAACTCAACTTAGAGGGGGAGGGCCATGAGAAGGTGGTAGTAGCGGTAAATTTATCGAGAGGTCTAACTAACTTATACAGCCAATCCTTTGGGTACCAAGTATCAGAATCAGCAAAAACTATTACATTATATGAAGCGTACTTTAAACCAGAGAGCTGAGCTTTAATCTTACCACTACATGCTTCACAATTATAATCTGAATATACAACCCTTACATTATACTTTCTTAAAACCTTCTCTACATCATCTCCTTTATCGACCACATAAATAACCTCGTAGGGGTAAGGATAATTTTGTGATAAAAGGGATAAAATATTGCCCTCTAACCTCTCATCCTCCCCCTTAATAGGAACTATTATTGAGACACTGTCCAAAAAATTGCCTTCTATTCTCCTCATCTTAACCTCGTTAATAATTTGCAAAATTATTAGCAAATTTACCA
>NZ_QIMI01000219.1:0-1716 GCF_007050195.1 Sulfolobus sp. B1
CCTTGCCATAATTATCGACTTCCCCTTCTTTCACATCTTTTATTTCTACTCCAGCCTTAGGCGGTCTGACAATGATAGCCCTCATCAAACTATATTCTTTTAGGTTTTAGATTTTAAGCGTTATAACTAACAAGTTAAAAATCTTAAGAATTAGATACAATTATATAATTTTTATAGAAACGATGCATAATACCATAATTATCTAACGAGATAATTACATGATCTTATAATTTGCTTTAGAGTTTGGATATTTGTGACTTCTCAAGGATCTAAAATTATTTCCATCTTAATTCTTTTGATATTTTCATCAAAAGAGAAGGCTAGAAGATCATAGTATGAGGATAGATCTACTGTATTCCATCCCTCTCTTAAGTGAATGTGATCTTCAACAACCTTTGATAATAAGTTATATTCACAGATGTTTAGGTTAGTGCTTTCATCAGTAAAAACTCTCAACTTCTTATTTGTGAAACCTTTCAGTGGTATACCCCCAAACCAACCTTTAATGCCAGTATTTCCCTTCACGTAACTTCCATCAAAGATCCATATTCTAATAGCATTCCATGCGTTTGACATTAATTCCCTTGTTCTTATGGCGTAAATTTTTCCCTCACCACTCCTATAAGTGTAAGCCGGGGAATGATTAGCATAAGATGTGCCGAAATATACGTTATAACCATCGCTCACTATTCCAGATATAAATCCGCTGATGGAGATTATTTGAGGAACGACTGGGTCAACTCTTAAAATCATACTTACCGTAGTCCTAAGTGTAGGTTCTGTAAGCCCTTCCGAAGGATTAACCCCTATGATAGGAATTCCCATCAAGTAAACTTTTTGGGTTCTCAATCCGGGTATATAAGAAGGTCTTTCCGACTCATTGTTAATTACCTCTAAGAAGGGATATAAAGTGTGTTTATCCTTATAAGGATCAGATACTACGAGAGCTCCACCGTAAAACGATATTAACTTATTCTGAAGCTGAACGATTTGTCCTCCGTCACGTTTAATTTTGATCTTATCATCAAGGTTTATTCCAAATTCAAACTCCTCAACTATTTTAGACTTATTTTCTATCATATCATAAACTACTATAGATGAATTTTCAAAGTGAGCTGGGTTGAACACAGTACCAAAAATCTTGTCATCCTTAATCTCCAATTTATAAACAGTCCTATCTCTAATTATCCACTCAGCCTTTCTATCGCCTAAGCTTAGTTTCCATAGTCCTAGTTCAGCATGACCATCAGCCCTAGAGAAATATAAGGTATTCTCATGACCGTCATAAACTAAGTCGGTTACTTCTCCATACCAATGATTAGGTGGTATCTTATCATCCCACTTTCTACTCCACAATAATTCTACTCTATCCTTATCATCTATGGCGTGTATATGGCTGTATTTTTCCCTCATGTCCTGCTTAACCAAAGTTCTGTCACTCGAAACCAATAGTCCAGGAGGAGCTTTTAGCCAACCTCCGAAAAATACTAGGTCTTTGGAGTTAGTAATTGCTCCATGCGTATCCCCTCCAGCTTTAGGAAGTTTCCCTAAGACTTCATAAGAGTATATTAGCTTTTCTTCAGCATAGACTTTACCCGAATGTCCTTCATGAATTATTAACTTCCCATTAGAAGGGTGGAAAGTCATATAGAAACATCTGAATTGGTTTTGTCCCATTCCTACTTCATCATATGTTATAAATTTTCGTAAATTTAG
>NZ_QIMI01000220.1:0-1707 GCF_007050195.1 Sulfolobus sp. B1
ATATTCTCGCTAAGATAAAGGAATTAGTAGAACCAGAGAGGAAATGGAAGCATAATCTAATTGATGATAATGCTCACGCACATTTAGGATCAACCATACTTGGGGCTGATAGAGTATTCCCAGTTAGAGATGGGAAGCTTGTTAGAGGAACGTGGCAAAACATCTTCTTGGTAGAGTTAGATGGACCTAGGAGAGAACGAAATATAACTGTAGAAATAATAGGTGATTAAAAAATCTTTAATCCTCTATATCTAGAAGTTCCCTTAACTTTGTTTTCTTTTCCTCGAGGTGTTCCTTAAGTTTAATGAATTCATCAAGATGATTTTTTAATAGTCTACCCTTTTCTGTGAGTTCATAATACTTTTTGTTCTCATTTATTTTAACCTTTAAAACATCCATTTTTGTTAACTCATCGATATATTTTTGTGCTACAGAATAGTTTATTCCAGCTCCATAAATGATCTTGGTTACGCCACAGCCCTCTTCACAACTCTTCAGTATGTCTAGTATTATCTCTAATGAACTTCTTTTCCTTTGTTTATACTCCATACTTATAGAGTACTATATCGAATTTATAAGCTTTACTGGAAAATTTTTTCCATGTCTAAATTTTATATCATTACTTTGAAGTTTAGACTTTCTGTTAAAATTTTATCGCAGTTAAAAGGTGCTAGTATTACATGTTAAGAAACTAAAATACCTTATTTAGCAAGGAGTTTAGTCTATAAAACTAGGAAGAAGATTTATAAATACTCGTTATGTCAAAAGACTAGTCTAACTCCTTATATAGCCCATAACCCTTAAATACCTTGCCATCCTTAACTACATAAAGAATGTGACTAGGAGACAGGTCTTCTACATTACTTAATGGATTACCTTTAACAACTATTAAATCAGCCTTATATCCCTCCCTAACATATCCTCTACTTCGTAATCCAATGCATTCCGAGGTTACACTAGTAGAAGCCTTAAGTACTTCTAAATTACTCATATATCTCGACAGTATTACCGCCTCAATATAATTTTGTCCATGTGGTCTTTTCTTAGATCCAACATAATCTGTGCCCGTAGCAATCTTCAATTTATGTTCCATTGCTATCCTCATATCATCAGTGAAATGCCTTTTTATCATCTCTTCCCTATAAACTTTAGCTTCTGGATTGACGGATTCAAAAGGTATTTGATAAGTTGCTAACGTTGGAATGTAACATATTCCTCTTTCCTTTATCATCTGTGCAGTTTCCTCATCCAAGCCTAAGCCGTGTTCTATCGTATCTACACCAGCTAGTATTGACGTCATTATCGCCTCTCTACCGTAAGCATGTGATGCCACTTTTAAACCCGCTCTATGCGATTCATCAACAATTGCCTTTAACTCATCTAACGTGAAACCGGGTAATATTATGCCTCCTTGAGAGAATGCTCCGGAAGCATAAACTTTTATGACAGTGGCGCCTTGTCTTATAGCCATTCTTACTGCTTTCCTACATTCATAGGGGGAATCACAATAGAAAGAATAGGAAATCCTCTGAGCAAAATCTATTGGTAATTCCTTAGGATCATCATTTCCGCCAGTTATTGCTAGGGAGAAACCTGATGATATAACAGTAGGTCCAATTATTTCTCCTCTCCTCTGCAATTTATCTAACCTTACTGCTACTTTACTGCCTAAGTCTCTGACGGCTGTGAAACCAGATCTTAATAAAA
>NZ_QIMI01000221.1:0-1695 GCF_007050195.1 Sulfolobus sp. B1
AATAAAATGATATTGAGATTTGATCTAGTGAATGAATATAAGAATAAAAATGGGATAAAGGCTGTATATGCTTCAGTAGAGAGGATTGATGGAAGAATAGCGGGAATGTTATTTAAGGATTGCCTAGTTTATGAGATGAAGGAGAGCATCATGAGTGGAATTGAAAAGTGGAATATCGTCGCTGAATCTTCCTCCTTTATGAAAGTTTTACCCAAGATAAGAGAGTTAACTTATGAGTTTAAAGTAGTTGAAAATACCTATGATCCTATCCTATCAATTCAAAACGAATTAACACATAAAGAAATGGAAATTTTGAAATTAGCTGTAAATAAGGGATTTTTCGATACACCCAAAAGAGTTGGGTTAGAGGAATTAGCTGAAGAGCTAGGAGTATCCAAATCAGCAATAATGCAAATCTTGAGAAAAGCTATGGCAAAAATTGCTAAAAAAACTGTTTTCGATTGAAAACGTATCTTAGACTGACTTACTCCTCGCCTTGAAGGGCGAGACTTTCCTCATCTTGTAACGGAAGTGAGAAATAAAGAAATTAGCTTTATAACAGTATTATAACTCATGATTGTTGATTCTAGGGGTTTTGGTTTCATCGGATCTCATATATATCAACCATTGGGCATCACGGGAGTCAAGCGAATTCTTCGCCCTCTTCCGCCCCATTAACGGGATAACCCCAACCCACAGTGGGGAAACATCTTGGGCTATGCTAGCCTTTCGGGATACATCTGGCATTATGTAAAAAATATTAGTATGGAGTTGTATAAACTTAATAGTCACACTGAAACTGCTTACCATGGCGATCAGATTCACACTTAAAATACAAAATCCAATTATTTTGTAAACATGAAATATAATACGATTTAAAACTGCCTCATCTCATCTATGCTTCTTACCTTTACTCTTCTTAATAGGCTTACATCTATTATATATAATCCTGAGTCCCAACTTACAATAGACGTGAGGAGGAAATTAGTGTTAAGTGTACTACTATAAGGGTTGATAAAACTTAATGGAGGGGGATATCCACTGTACTGTTGAAAGAGTAGAAGTTGCATATCATTAAAAGGAGAAGTATAGGTAAACAAATATGGATACCCTATGAAAATTTGTCCTAATACTAAGATGAAATAGAGTACTTGAGGAAGAAGAGAAGAGAGCTGGATATATTTAGGTGGTAATAATAAAGCTAAGAATATCGAGAATGTTATTACGAAAATTGATGATAAAATTATCACCCCGAGAAATCCTAGGACATTTGGTGGTAGGAGAAGAGTTTTAAACTGAATTGTAAAAAATACTATTGAGAAGATAAGTACTATTGAGCTCATTAGGATAGTAACTATACTGATGGATATAATGTAGTATAATAAATACCTCTGGGGTGTCAGTTTAGTGAATTTGAATGCGTAATAAAGGGAGGTTGAGGACATTATTAGGTTAGTACTAATATTAGAAATAATATTTGTAAAAACCCAAACAATCAATGCACTTACGACTATACTTGAGAAGTATAGAGCGTATGTCTTAGGCACACTTTGAGAAAACACAAAAACTGCTAGGATTAACCAAAGCAGGCTAAACGTTAGACCCCAAAGCCAAATTGGCTTTGAAGCTATCACTGATTTAATCATTTCCATAATCATTAATTATAACCTCCAAATTTTCAATATCACCTATAGA
>NZ_QIMI01000022.1:0-18362 GCF_007050195.1 Sulfolobus sp. B1
CAGACCGTTAAAGATAGAGATAGAAATAAAGGACACAATGGATAGTGAAAAAGTGATTAATGAGATAGAGAGAGCGAATAATGAAATAAAATTTCTAAAAGATTATATTATGGAAATAACCTTGGCAGAGGGAGTTGTTGAGCATTGGGCTCATATAGAAGGGGAGGTTATAATTAAGCTAGACAAATTATACAGACCGTTAAAGATAGAGATAGAAATAAAGGACACAATGGATAGTGAAAAAGTGCTAATGCATGCTGATCTTCTCTAATCATTTGCGGAAACACCTCGAAGATATAAGAAACTATATGAAAGGGTTTAACGATATTGACCCACTCGGTAGTGAAGTGCTATCTTTCCTTGAGAGGGTAAAAGGAACACTACAAGTTCCGAATACACGCTTAGGAGAAATTGAAAGATGGAGAGTGATTATCCACTTTAAATCTTGTGCTAAAATAAGATACATTATTGCCAAGAACAAGAATAATGAGTTAATATTAGTCACAGCCCATCCAGATCCTGATGCCGATAAATATATTGAATTTTAAACTTAATTATCTGAAAATTTTAGGATATAGTAAAAACAGAATTATTATATAAATTACAAATTAACCATATATAGCTAAATTTATGGCGTCGTTAAATGGATATAGAGATGTTATAGCATTCATCAATATCCAACTTATTGACGTACTAGGTTTGGCTAAATCTAATGTTGGAAGAACTGTTGTCTTCTCTCGTAGTTGACCTCGTTCCATAGTTTAGCTGAAGCATCAGCTAATTTTCTCAATTTCCTCTGTTGTGCTCCATTAGGGAATAATCTGACAGTTACAGTGCGGAGGTAATGGGAAAAATCGGCTCCCGCTCCTCATAGAGAAGTTGACCAGAAGGGAGTTCCATAGGAAGAGGTGGGAAAAAGAGTTTAAAAACTTTTATCCCGCCTTAAAAGGTTTGCCGTTCTTTTATCAAATAGTAAAATATTTGCGAATTAACACTCTGATTAACCTTACAATGCGATGAAAGCCTAGCCATTCATGGCGGGGAGAAAGTCAGAAAAGGCTAAAAAGTCATAAAAATATCTAAAATATTGCTAGATAATACCATATATGGGAATGTATAACCTTCAAAAATTATTTGAGTGTAAGGGAGATGTGCGATCTAATCTAAAGCCGTATTATGTAAGATAGCCAAAGACTTACTTTATAACTTCCTCATGTATATTATAATTGGGGTGCTTTCCTTTGTACCGATCATCTGAGAAATACCTAAAAGAACTTTTCGATGAAGTGACTAACGTGATAGCTCAATATAGTAATGATACTCAAAAGATGCTCAAAAAACTTGAAGAGACAATAAACAAGTATGGTGTTGTTTTACACATTGACGTAAATGAAGATGAATATATTCTCATAAACTTTATACTTGGTAGATCAAAATATAAAATAAAGATTGGGGATGGTAATTTACTGTTGTTAAATGAAAGAGGAAGGGTATTATTAGAATACGTAATCTAATTTTTCCATGATTCTATATACTGTCGGTCACTCAAACAGGACTTTAGATGAGTTAATTGAGTTATTATTAGAGTATAAAATAGGCCTACTGGTTGATGTCAGAAGATGGCCTAAAAGTAGAAAATTTCCACATTTTAACAAAGAGAACCTAGAGAAACAACCCATTGAGTACATTTGGTTAGAGGAATTAGGAGGCTATAGAAAATTTGGTAAAGACGTCAATGATCTAGGAATAGCTAAATGCTTCCAGAGTGAAGGCTTTAGAGCTTATGCTACTTACATAACGACTTCTGAAAAAGCTAAAAACGCATTAGACAATTTACTAAAACTAGCTAGTACGAGAAATGTAGCAATAATGTGTGCTGAACGCCTACCTTGGAATTGTCATAGGAAGATTATTTCCGATTGGTTTTACGCTAAGGGATTTAAAGTAATTCATATAATAGATAAAGAGCACATAATAGAACACAAATTAAGTAAATGTGCATCAATTAGGGATAATCAACTAATATATTTTTAGATAATACGTAACTTATGATAATTAGTTTTCATAGCCTTAAGGTTGCTCTTTCAATTATCCTGATGTAAATGAGCAGGTTCATTAGCCTCGCTTAAATCCCTCTATCTAATACTGATCTCAACATGAAATTCTTCTAGCTGATAAATGGAAGGCAAGCCTTTTAAGGCAGGGGTGATATTTTTGCAAAGGACATGGAGGGAAGTCAAAAAGGGGTAGTGAGAGTGTGCCCTTCTCCTCAATACGA
This sequence comes from Sulfolobus sp. B1, assembly GCF_007050195.1. NCBI lineage: Archaea > Thermoproteati > Thermoproteota > Thermoprotei > Sulfolobales > Sulfolobaceae > Sulfolobus > Sulfolobus sp. B1. Next base: position 2,279 of record NZ_QIMI01000022.1, read on the forward strand.
GCCTAAGGGGGTGAGGGAAAAGGGGCAAATCTGGCTGAACCATAGCTGGACGAGTGGGGTAAACACACCTATTGGAAGTGATGAAAATGAATAAACCCATTAATAGCCCTAAGGGAACCTTTATCGCGGAAAGTCAGAATCCCATTTCACGTGTTATTTAATAAATTTGTTTAGATTCTAGACATCTCTATTTACAAAGTCGAGAGAAGCCTCGTCATTTATAATAGTGAGGAAGTCAATTATAAGTAGCTTTAGCACTTATCTTTTGCCCGTTAGAGAGTAAAAGTTCTATACTATACATAGATCCTTTAGATAAGACAAGGGCTGTCTTGAAGTTAATAATAACATCATTTATTCCCACCTTTAATTCACTTGGGGTTATGTCATTAGTCGTCAACTCCGATCCCACTAATGTAGCACTCAAAATTTGTAAAGGATGCTGAGAGTAAATTGATAATCTAGCTATCCCGCTACTACTTAGTGTTCCGGAAACTATCTCGCTAATAGTTCTTACTTGTTGGCTACCATATTGTTCACTAACAAATCCCCTCTGTTGTAGCACTCCGCTCTGTTGCAGTACTTCCGGGCTAGTATTGAGAATATTTGTAGGCTCCTTTAAGTTAGAATACAAGGTAATGAAACCTATTAGATCTAATGTGTAACCTACTGAGCTTGACAATATTCCTATAAATATACCTATGATAGTTATAGTTAGATTGATAATGGATATGTGTATAAGTGATGCGAACTCCGGTGAAGTAAGGTAAACTATTACAGATCCGACTAAGAAGAGAATTGATGCTGATGAAATCATCAGACCAGCGTTCCTTACAGAACTGTTGAAATATATCCTACCTAAGGCACTAAAATTTAAGCCTAATATTATGAATCCTACTGAACCGACTACAAAGCCTATCACTCCTAAAATTATTCCTATCGTAAGTAAAGTTTGAGCTATATTCAGAAAGTAGATACTTGAAAAAGACGTTACTACACCAGCTAAGATCACTACTCCTCCTATGAGGATAACATTTAAGGAATAGATACCACCTCTAACGTCCTTCTTACCTGAGGCTATTAGCGAATAGAATCCCTTAATTGAATTCCAGTAAAACATGAAGAATAAGGAAAAAAGGACTATAATTCCCGATAGTAGTATTCCTAAAAATAATAGCCCAGATGAAAAGGGAGATATCAAGGAGGACGACCCAGACTGTTGAGATAATCCAGTTGCCAGAGCACCAGCTAAACTAGTTTCAATCAGAGCACCGGCTAAACTAATCTCAATAAGTATTGGTATAGGTAATACCACTCCTAGGATTAGTAAAATAAGGTAAAATAATGAGCCCTCTTTAAGTTTTTCTATACCAGAAATTTCAATGCTCATTTCTCACACAAAATAACTAATAGAATACTCAAATAAATCTTTTTATGCAACAAATTCATAGTTAGTGATTTATTTTCTGCAATATAAAGCTAATTCGTGAGACTGGGGATAGTTTACAACAACTTCCTCTCTCCCATATTTGCAGGAGGAGGGGCTGTCCACGCTTATGAAGTAATCTCTAGGCTAAAGAAAAGTTTCAAAATAATATACTATCCATCTAGTACAGTTTTCATTTGGGATAAGGATAAGTTAGAGGAAAAGGCTAAAGAGTTAAGAAGAAATGGGATAGAGGTCGTTGACGAGTTCTTTTCCCTTCTTGATAACTATACTAAATATTCATCAATGTTAAGGGGTGTTAAAAAGTTTTTAAACCAAGAGAAATTAGCCTTAGAGATATCTAAGCAATATGATGTAGATAAGGTAGATTTTCTATATGAACCAGATCATACCTCATTCGACATCTTTTATTTAGGGAAAAAGAGAGAGTTCGGTTTAACTCTACATGTACCCTTATTTTATGATGATTCTCTACATTATTTGAAAAGATTAATGAAATTCTACACGTTTAATCCTTATACTGGTAAAGGCTTCTATACGAGGTTTTTTTATAACCAATATGTCAAGAGAAAATATATTAGACTTCTAAAAGAGATTAAGCCAACCTTCGTCGCTGGAGTATCTGAGGGTCCCTTAGCAGATACCAATTTAAACAAGTTTGGAATAAAAACTGAACTTCTAATACCGGGTAATGCATTTGACCCCGAATTATTAAAATATAGGAATAGGGGTAAAGAGGAGTATATCATTTTCTGGAGTAGGTTAAACCAGGATAAAGGTCTGCCAGAGCTACCAGATATCTTGAAGATGATGAGCAGAAAGGTCAAGCTAATTATAGCAGGAAAGTTTTTCGACAGATACAACGAAAGAGTCTTTTGGAATAAAGTTAAGAAATATGGATTAGAAGTGGAGTACCTAGGCTTTTTACCCAGAGATAGGTTAAATGAGGTAGTATCTAAGGCGAAACTATTTATCTATCCATCACATGTAGATGGCTTCTCCCTAGTAGTTTTAGAAGCCTTAGCCTTAGGAACCCCTGTTATAGCTTATGACATTCCTGCAATAAGAAGCGTTTACGGAAGATTAAAGGCTGTTAAAATCGTTAAAGAATTTGATAAAGCGAGAATTGCAGAAGAGGCTTCAAAGATTTTATCCCTGAGAGAAAAGGAAATTGAGGATTTAATGAACGATGAAGAGTTAATGAGGTTCTTAAATCTTTACTCAAGTTGGGATAACGTAGCTAGTGCTGTTAAAAAAATAATAGAGAAATATTCTTCTAGTTAATTATTAAATTGAAATTCTATCTCTACTATTATTGTAAAATTTTCTCTTGCTTTAAAAAATGAGGAAAACTTAGCCATTTATGGAGTGTAGGAAGTCAAATGAAACAGTGGAACTTATAATTCTATACATGATTAGCTAAAGGTTAAAAAGCTTTAAAGTTACGTATTATATTTCTATTAACGTGGTAAGAGTTAGTAATGAGGAATTACAGAAAATTTATAATGATCTACCAAAATTTTATGATAGGGCTAACGCTTTAGTTTCCTTCTTTAAGGATGTAGAATGGAGAGCAACCCTGGTAAAATATATATCTAATTACTACCCCGATACAAGAAGAATATTAGACGTCGCAAGCGGTAAGGGTGAACTATCTTATATCATAAATAAAATGATCAAAGGTGAAACGATCATGGTAGATTATGCTGAAAATATGTTACTAAACTCTTTTGTTAAAGCAGACCGAGTTCAAGGGTCCTTCTATAAATTACCGTTTAGAGATGAAAGTTTCGATTGCGTAGTAAGTAGCTTTGCTTTACACTCTGCAGACGATATTGGGGAAGTGGTAAAAGAAATGGCTAGAGTATCTAGAGGTTGTGTTGGAGTGATAGCGATGGGAAAATCAGATAACATGGTGTATAGAAAGTACGTATCGTTTTATTTAGGCTATATTCAGCCTTATTTAGCGTGTTTAGTTGGAGCTAAATCGAGGGATTATAAATACATTTTCTACATTTATCAAAGGATACCCACAAATACCCAATTGAAAAATACTATAAGCAAAATCCTTAACCTAAAGATCTTTGAAGAAAAAGCTCTTGGAACAGTATACATATTTTTAGGTTCAAAACGTTAATCAGTCCAACATTAAATCCTTAAATCGTTTTTACGACAGTAAATCTATTATGAGGCTTGTTTTAGCAACTAATTTTGACGATTCCCTCTTGGAGAAGGTTAGGAATTATCCCGTTAAGTACATTTTTGGGAGCCAAACGAAAAGTATAACTGGTCATGGTAGGGCATCCTTCATATTACCTAAAGTAGACGATGAGAGGTTAAAGGAACATATAGACATAGCTCATTCTTATAACATAAAATTCCTTTATACTATGAACACTGCTACATTGAATGGTAAGGAGTACTCGTCTACATTTCTAGAAAGTTTAAAGAAAGAAGTAGACAAATTAATTAATATCGGAGTTGATGGTTTTATTCTAGCTCTTCCATTTCTAGTTTATTACATTAAGAAGGAGTATCAAAATATAGAAGTTTCCATCTCATCCTATGCTAGGGTACATAATATCAGGGAGTTTGAGGAATACGTTAATATGGGAGCTAACACCATAATCGTGAATGAAGATGAGAACAGAAATTTTAAGCTGTTGAGGAGCCTAGTATCTAACTTCAGATATAGGGCTGATATTGAACTGATACTTAACAACTCCTGTCTATGGGGATGTCCATACAGACTATCTCATGATATTGTATCATCAATAACTTCTTCCCATGATGGTTTAAACAACGTGTGGTTCGAGTATCCTATACTGTTTTGTGCAACGGAAGTTAGGAATGACTTGGCAAACATAATAAGGATGAGGTGGATTAGACCAGAAGACTTATCATTTTACGAGAACATTGGAATAGATAGGTTTAAGATAGCTGGCAGAAATAAGAAAACTGAATGGTTAGTAAATGTAGTAAAAGCTTATGTTGAGAGGAAATATGAGGGTAATTTATTAGATATTGTAAGCTACCCTCAAGGTAGAGCAGTGCCAAAAGTAATGAGAAAGGTTAACGGACCTAATTTTTACGATATACTTGAAAAAGTTATCGTGGACAATACGAAATTTCCTAGGAATTGGATCACGTTCTTTGAACATAACGACTGTACTAGTAGAAGCTGTGAGGAATGTAAATATTGCGATATAATAGCGGAAAAGGTAATTACGATTAACGGTAAGTCACTTTCTGAAACTAAATCTGAGAAAGTCACTCCTCCATTAGAACTAGTTCCGAGGTTCTCCCAAAATGGTTAAACTAAACGATTACGTTAGAGTGTTAGAACTCGTAGAGCCTAACTTTTTCGGAAGAATCTTAAATCATAACGTTGTCATAATCGATAAGGGGCCTAACGGAGGTCTTATGATGATAGATACTAGCTTGCCGGAGAATCTGGATAACGTAGAAAAATACTTAGGATCATGGGGGTTCTCCATTGCAGACGTATCAGACATAGTTTTAACGCACTTTCATCCAGATCACTTCGCAAACGCTATGGAAATCAAGAAAATAGCAAAGGCTAAGATATATGCTCATGAACTCGAGGAACTAACTATTTTAAATGACGTAAACTATAACGAAGTTAAGCAAGAGTTTAACGTCAGTGAAGAGGAGTTCAAGTTAACGATGAAGAGGATAAACTCTATGCATTACAAAATACCTGAAATCGACGTTCATCTAAAAGGAGGAGAGGAGTTAGGTCGTTTTAAGGTAATCCATACCCCTGGGCATACAAAAGGTCACATAGTTTTGTACAATAAAGAGGTTTTAATAGCTGGAGATGCGATAAGAAATTATAACGGACTTAAGCCACCTATAAAGTTCTTCTCTTGGAATTATGAAAAGGCTATAGAGTATTTTAACTATCTACTTAATTTGGAATACAAATACTTAGTCCCTTATCATGGTGAGGTGATAAGTAAATGTTAGCCCCTTATGTCGTAGTTTGGGAAAGTACAAAGGCTTGTGATTTCGCTTGTAAACATTGTAGAGCGAAGGCAATTCCGAACAGACTACCTAATGAGCTAGAGGAAAAAGAAGTGTTTTCATTAGTAGACGACCTATCCAGTTTAGGAGTGAAGATCTTCGTGATAAGTGGAGGCGATGCATTAAAGAGAGATGACATCTTTGAGATAATCCAATACTCATCTAAGAAGATAAACACTGCATTATCTCCGAGTGGGAGTAAGATAGATATAAACATTGCCAAAAAACTAAGGGACGCTGGGGTCTCTATAGCTTCAATAAGTGTTGATGGACCAGAAGAGATTCATGATGAGTTTAGAGGAGTTAAGGGCGCATTTGAGATAGCATTGAAAGCAATCAACTCATTCAAGCAAGTCGGTATTCAAGTTCAAATAAATACTACTATAAGTAAGTATAACATTAATCACTTAGAGAAGGTTAAGGAGACAGTATTATCACTTAACCCAATTTATTGGGATATCTTCGTATTAATTCCAGTTGGAAGGGCGACTAGTGAAATGATGATAACTCCAGAGGAGAACGAAATGCTTATGAGGAAAGTTTATAATTGGAGGCATAAGGAAGGGATTAACGTAAGGATGACCTGCAACCCATATTATATAAGAGTATCAAATGAATTAGGTAGAAAACCACTACCGCCTGATACCAAATACGGGAGGAGAAGTATTGAAGGAGCGAGAGGCTGTATGGCTGGAAATGGTTACGCCTTTATATCCTATGACGGTACAGTTTATCCTTGTGGATTCTTACCCATACCAGCTGGGAATATAAAGTTTAAGAAGTTCAGTGAGATCTATAATGAATCACCAATCTTCAATTCACTAAGAAATCCTAACTCACTTGAAGGAAAGTGTGGAATATGTGAATACAGAACAGTTTGTGGAGGGTGTAGAGCTAGATCTTATTCATTAACTAAAGATTATCTAGCCGAAGATCCCTTCTGTTTATATACACCAAAAAGGGTGAGGTTAGCTTGATAAGTATTTCCAGGTTAGTTAATGGTAGACCAGAAAAAGCAGATGAAATAAGGTACTCTGGTAAAAGAGACTACTATCCAAAAGTACTAGTGTTCAACGTAACTAGAAATTGTAACTTAAAATGTGTTCATTGCTACTCTAACTCTGGCTTATCCAGATTTCAAGATTTACCACTATCAGCTTGGCTTAATGCAGTGAAAAAAGCAGCTGAAATGGGTGTAAAACACATTCTATTATCCGGAGGAGAACCATTAGATAGAAGGGACTTAAGTTCAATAGCTAAGGAGGCATATGACTATGGAATCTCAGTAGAGCTATCAACAAATGGTACTATGCTAACAAGGGAAAGAGTAGAGGAGTTAAAGAAGTATGTCAGTTACATAGGAGTGAGCATTGATGGACCAGAAGAAGTTCATGATAAGTTTAGGGGAGTTAGAGGAGCATTTAAGAAGGCAATGGAAGGCATAAGATTAGCTAAGCAAGCCGGAATAAAGACCGGTCTAAGGTTTACGATAACTAAACTGAATTATAGATACGTTGATTTCGTGTTTGATATAATGAAAAAGGAGGGAATTAATAGGGTTTGCTTTTATCACCTAGCATACTCTGGTAGGGCTGATATGAGCTTAGACATTGATAACAAAACTAGGTATGAAGTTGTGAACAAGATTATTGAGAGGAGTAAAGATGGGGAAGTGTTAACTGCAGATAATCCGGTAGATGGAATATTAGTATACATAAAAACTGGGTTTAGTAACGAGGTCCTTGAGTTATTAAAGAGGAATGGTGGAAACAAGTCTGGAGAGAGAATAGCAGATATAAGCCCAGAAGGAATTGTTTATCCGGACCAGTTCACTCCAATACCCATAGGTAACATTAATAATCTTAAGGAGATTTGGGATAAGCCAAATGACTTAGTTGGAAAGTTAAGGGAGAGATGGAAGTACGTTAAGTGTTCCCATTGTCCCTTCTTCACTGTATGTAACGGCGGTTTAAGGGGAAGAGCATTGGTTGCTAAAGGAGATTTATGGGAAAAAGACCCTTCATGTTATTTAGACGAGATCTTAAAATATCTTGAACATTCCCCTCAACATTTTCACTATAACATAAACGAAAATAATCATCATAACGGTGAACATAACTATTCCAGTTAATATCTCTTGAGTAGGAGCGTATGGCGAAAAAGTATATGCAGCGTTGGAGTATAATGGAAACTCAACTAGAAATAAAACTGCTAAAACGGAATCTGCGCTCATCCACAATATAAGCAAAAAGACCTTCAGTGCATAAGAGAATTTATTAACACTTAAACCTCCCAGAATCCCAGCTAAGAATAAGGTTACGTCATTGCCGATCCTCCAGTCTACGTAAGCACTAGCTAAGTTGAAGAATAATGGTATATGCCAAAATGTTGCGATAACTATGCTAGGCAAAACGTAAAGTATCTCCCCTCTCAAAATCTTATATGCTATGATAAAACCAGAAATGTATAATAAGTAATGAGATAACATGAATAACCATTCGTATTTGAACTCCATAATTTCAGTATAAGGATTGACTGCTAAGATTAGGAGAATTATTGGTAGAGATAAGTTCTTGATATTGACTTGATCCTTGAGAAGTTTCATATATTTATATTAGATTTAATGAATTAAAAACATTCGTTACAAAACGAGGAAAGCCTTCCCTTCAAGCAGGAGGGATTCAGGTATTTATAATGGGCGTTATTGAGGTAGACTTATATGAAATCAGCTCTGAATTATGCGTGGACAACAATTTCGTCCAACTGTAAAATTTTTTACTTATGCAAGAGTCTATTGTGGAAGAATATTTTCAGCTAGCTATTGTGTTTCTCGTTAAGTTAGGTGAATGCTAGGAAATCAAACCCATACTCGTGCCAATAAATAACTCTAAAAATACTTTTCCATCTAAAGAAAATTCAATTTATATCAAAACAACCAAATTGTTGCCCACACAAAGAATCGTATCAAATCAAGAAGTCCTGTGAAACACAAAAATTGTTTCTTTAGAATCCTGCACGATAATCCTCCTCCCAGCCTAAAGGACATGCTGAGGTATTAAAAATGTGTTTTTAAAATAAAAAATCATTATGCTAAGTTCTCCAACTTCTCTAATATGCTTTCTTCTGCTGCTCTGTAGACTATTAACTCTCCTCTTCCATTTAGGGAGAATAATTTACTCAACGCATCTTCATTCAGATATTTCATGTTTCCAAGTTTTAATATAGCGTTCCTTATTTCACCATTCTTTACAATACCTACTAATTTGAAGTTGTCTCCCTTAAGCAATAAGTACACTGAATCTAACCTTAATGCATCTTTAAGCTTTAGTATTAACTCATTCATATCTCCACTAATTCTCATAACCTCTGTTAGGTTGTATTGTATGTTAGGTCCTAATTTCGGTAGGTAATAGAAGAAGTGTTTAGTTATCAAGTGCTCTGCCATATTTCCGTACCCCTTAGCCCTCTTCGTATAAGCCTTTCTTCGGAATACGTCAAAGAATGAAGAGGAGTACTCCACTACACACCTAGCGTTTAAGATATCATCTTTAGTTATAAAGGAAAACGAAATTTTCAGATTTCCATCGTCACTTGAAAATCGATACGATATCTCATCCATTATTAACTGTGGTCCTTCTAGAACACTATCTATTGCGTAAAGATTGCCCTCTTCATCTTGATATAAGAATGCTGCTTTAAACTTATTTGCTGGATCAATAGCATCCCCTTGAGGAACAAAGCTTTGTTTTTTATTATCAAATACCTTATATAACGTTATATGACCAGAGGCACCAGAGAAGATGTAGGGATCGGTTAGTACGTTAAATATTGAACCCCTACTTGCCTTAATTTTCAAACTTCCGTTGTATTCTTCCTTCATGAGCTAGTAACAGTTTTTATATTTTTAAAGTTTTCGTTGAAATAATCAAGATTTAGAAAGTTTAGTTTTAAGGAATAAGAGACACAACATTACTCTTCAATTCATCTATATAAATTTATACTTCAGTTAAAGTATTTATAGTGTATTTCATAAATATCATACAAATGATCAGCATGAATTATACTTATGACAATAAATTAAAAGTATATATTTAGCTTTTACTCTTTTTTAAAATAATTACCCAAATTTGCTAAAGAAGCTTCGATTTTCACAAATTATCCTTAACTGACCTCTTCTCCGCCCTAAATGACGAGGCTTTCCTCAACTTTGTAGAAGAGCATTTCTTAAGGTCTTTCCTCAACTTGTAAATCGTTTATACGAGATTTTAAAAGGACTTGCCAATTAGAGTATCTGACAAAGGAAAGACAAGCCTCGGGGTAAAGTTTTTAGTGAAGGAAGATTATTGAGGGAAGCTAAAAAAGGGGTAATAAGAACGTGTCCTTCCTCCTCAATATTAGTCTCGAGGAGAGTGGAGTAAGGAAAAAGGGATAGAGGTTGAACAATTGCTGGACGAATGGACGTTAAAGCCTACTAGCTATGAAGTGATGAAGGCGGTAATCCAGTGAACCGCCCTAAGGGGTAAAGGTTAGCTCTATCCTCTCTAATGTTTGCTACTCTTTTATCAAGAAACTTTTATTAGTCAATCAAAAATTTCACTACACTCTCTACAACTTTTTAGGAGCCGTATAAAAATGAAATGTACCCATACTTAATAAGCAAATCTGTGAACGAGGGCACAATGTCTTATCTTTTCGTAATTAATAGTGAGAGTAATCCTTTAGAAAGTTATATGGTGAGAATCCAATATACCCAAGGCAATTTGAGGGCTAGCTGTAGCTGTAAAGGATTCGCAATAAGAGGTAATTGTAAACACGTAAAATTAGCTTTAAGGAAGATCTCACGATACTAGCTCTTTCAAAATCCTTCGCAATTCTTGGAGTAACAATTCACGATCTCCATTAATAATCTTGTTTATCTTCTCGTTATCTATTTTAAACACCTTTACTCCAGCAGGAACATCGACATTGTCTACGTTAGATATTATAAACTTGACCACTTCATTATTGGTTTCCTCATCCCTCTTTATCCTCGAAAACTTCATCACATTTTTTAACTCTTTACTATCTATACTGTTCCTATTACTAATCTTAATATCTCCGATGTAAACCTTATTTTTAGTCCTAAAATAAATATCTGGAATAACTGTTTGGTTATCTGGATTTACCATTTTCTTTCCCTTATCATGAACGTATTCAATACCAAATTGTTCTCTTAAACTATTTATACCATCCCTAATTATACCCTCCAACTTCTTAGATACCTCTTGAGGACTTTCTATGCTTGGAAGACCACTTAAGAACCCTTTTATACACTCAGAAGATGATCCAACACAGTTATGGAGAGCCTCCTCATACCTCTCCCTAGCATTTATTAGGATTTCGTTAACGGTCTTACTTCCCTTCACAGCATTTGCCAATACATCAGCGTATTCTTCACAATAGGCACTTAAAATTCCTCTTACCTCATCGTCATTTATTGGGGGTGAAAGATTAATCCTTAAAGCATCACTCTCTAGTCTTCTCCTTATTGCACCATCAGTTATTGATTCAAGAACATCTGGGATTATAGTTAAGACGAGTTTAAAGTTCAAATTAGAATTTAAAAGTCTGTGTAAAGGCTTTATTATCCCCTCTACGTTCCTAGTCTCGTCAATTAGCAATACAACGCTCTTTCCTAATCTACTTATATCATCAATCAAACTTATCATATCATCTATACTATCAGAGTAAGAGTTACAGTAAATCTTGAATACGTGAGCGTAATCATCGTTATAATCACGTTTCTTGCATCTTATTTTTAACCACGCGTTAAATTCCTTGAATAGTTTAGCAGATCCTCTGTACCCTATGTTTTTCCTATTTTTATACAAGAAACCATATGCCTCTTCTCTTAGCCTATCCATATTAATATTTTTCCAAAATTCCTCAACTAAGTTATCCTTACCAGCTAGGTCCATGAAGACTACATGAAAACCACTATTAGCTAATCTATCTTTTAGGGATAGAAGTAAAGCAGTCTTTCCCATCCCCGGATCGCCTACGATGACCCCTACCCCAAACCCACTCTTTATTATAATACTTTCCAACTCCTTAACACCCTCGACCCACCTCCTTCCACCCAATTTAGGCTTAGTATTCCATTGCGTCACAGTATACTCGGGGAATTCACAAACCATTAAGATCACCTCTTCTTTATAATGCCATAAAGAACTCCATGCAAAATCATTCCCTCTTGTCCACCTTGTATTAGTTCATAATTTTTCATAATGTGTTCCCTAAAGCGTCCATAAAATTGCTCTTCCGTCATCCCCAATTGCTTCCTTATATTATCTAGTCTAGCATATCCAAATGAGTCCTTAACGTCTTCATATATTTTATCGAAGTCCTTTTCAGTCTTACTATTTCCAAAGTAAATCTCCAAAATTTCTAGGAGCGCTTTTTTAATTATACTTTCTAGCCCTTTTTCCAAAGCCTCTTGTACTACTTTTTTAATTATACTTTCTAGCCCTTTTTCCAAAGCCTCCTCTCTTTCCTCCCTCACCTCCTTAACGAAATAATATCTTTTAGTCTTTCCCTTAGTCTTCTCTTTTATTGCACCTTTTTTAATTAAATCATCTAATAACTTCTTTACTTCCTCTCTTTTTCCCTCATCAGCCTTAGCACGAACACTTATACCTAATTTACCATATATTACGCTAATAGTTACTCCATCCTTATTTGAACCTTTTATAATTTCTAAAATCTTATCTTCCTCAATCTCAGTCATTTATAATCTATAAGTCTGTCACATTTAAAAATTTTCACGTTATTATAAGTAATGCCAATATTATAGCAATTAGTAGAATCACAAATGCAAATGTAGCATTTTCGTAAGTTTTTGGTCTAAACGTATTTTTTGCTAAATCCCTCTCATTCCTTAAATAATTATATAAACCATAAGCTATCACGATACCTCCCAAAATTATCATTATCTCTCCATATAATACTGAGGCACCATTAATGCTCTTTTCTCCCCTTAAAATTTCTAAAAATAGCGCAAATTTTGCTATAACAAACCCAAATCCTATTAACGCTATCCCTGTTCTAATCCACGCTAAGAAAGTTCTCTCATTTGCAAAGTGATCTGAGGGCGATGGCATTAATAGAATTAAACACGTATGAGATTATAAGTACTAGTTTCTTACCTCACTAGAGTTTGTCATTCTATATGCCGAGAGATAAGACTCAAGAGAAAAAAGCAGTAAAGCCTAAAAACACTCAATTCAAATGGGACTACAACCAGTATGTCTTCATGACGTCATTATATCCACCCTAGTTATTGTTGCAATGATGAATCGTCTCTCGACTCTCCCTTAATCGATGAGGAGAACTCTCGTCATTTATGGCAGGGAAAATTTTGCTGAAAAATTATTCTTGCTGAAAATCTACTTCCATTAAGTCAATCCCAACTTTATCCAAACTACTTAACCAGTCAATGAATTTCTTGACATTCTCTCCTTGAAATATTGAACCATGCTGTGGAGCTATTATATCTATTTTTAAATCCTTAATCCTCTTTAGCCATAGATCTATAGCCTTTCTCGTAGCTATATAACGCTTATGAAAGCCTTCCATTAACTTCTTGTGTTCATCGAAATTCTCGACAAAGAGGTACCACTTACCCTCTGGAAATACTGCAGCACCTAGATCACCAGAGAAGTAAATTTTAGCTCTAGGGTCGTAATAGTGAAAGTTTCCCGGAGAGTGCATGAAATGGGCTGGGATAGCCTTTATTATTATATTATTACACTTTATATCCATGCCTTTATCCGGTATGTCAACAATCTTAATTCCTCCAACCCCTATATGTGGTAAAAATCTCTCCCACAACGCTGAAACGTAAATTTTAGCCTCTGGAGATACATCGAGCCATAAGTTTAAGGAACCTATAACATCAGGGTCTTGATGGGAGTAAAGTATTGCAATTATGTTGTTAGGATTAATAAACTGTTTAACGTTCTCATAAACTCTCTCAAAGACGAAATATCCTCCTGGATCTAATAATACTCCTTTATCTCCATCAACTATTAAATATTGGTTCGTTAAAATCCCTTTTTCGTACTCGGACTCATCTAACCCTAACCATACGAACTTATGATCCTTATCCTCAAAAATGACATAAGGTTTGTGAACCTTAGTCATTGTAATACCTCCAAAGCCTTCGGTGAGATCATAACGTAAATGTTGAGTTTAAATTCTCCCACAAGCTTATTTAGTACCTCCTCTTCTCCAAAGTACTCCTTATTGTTATCTAAGATGTAAACTCCCTTTAACTCACCATTTATCAGCAAAACCCTGAAAGTAGAGGAACCTGTCCCGGAAACGTATATAACTGGATATTGTGCATATTGGGCGACTATTTGTTGTAAGTAATCTACCAATCCTCCTTGAGTAACCGTTACCTCTTCCGTGTCAATTAACTTAGACTTGATAATTAGTTTTGTTAAATACGACATCTTAGCCAATTTATGAGAGTAGTCCTCAAGTTGAGGTTGAACTTCGTACCTTGATATCTCTTTTTCTATACCCTGCCTTAACTCACTTAGTATATTATGTAAGGCATTACCTACAATCCATTCCTTCTCGCCAGAATATGCTATGGAAATCCTTACCTTATCATCGTTTTCAACAGTGAATAGGATCTTAAATGTATTCCCTTTTTGATCAACCAATTTATATTCTATGATCTTATCTCCAAAATAGCCTGGTTTAATACTGAATTTAGACTCAAAGGAGAACAATAGGAATCTACTGAAGCGAAATTTTACGTAAGTATTGTTTTCTACGCTAACTACGTTAGGCAGAATTGATATGAGGTTTTGTATATTCTTAGCCCAACTCAAGATTAACGCATTCTTTTTCCCTTCTATTGTGAGTGAATCAGTCTTCATGAAATATTTTATAGACGTCTCTACGTATTAAGTCTTTCTATATAAGCTTTTGTTAAACCATTTTTAACGGCGTTAATTATATACATTGTTTAGTAAAAAAGTGGGTAAAATATAAATTTATTAAAACTAAAATGACTTATATGAACGAAGAAAAATTAGGCTGAGTTATATTTTAATTATATATAAGATTATCAAAGGACTTATACGTAATTTTTATAGTCGTTAAACAATTTTTATGCAATATGTAGTCTAGATAATAATCTCTTTGAAGACTCGCTTCTTATTAATTGGACTTATAATAGAAATAACAATTTTGTTTAAATAATCTGTAACCACCTCTAGTGTAGTTATTTCTTATCTATACGTAGGTCGTTTAACTTATTTGCTCAACACAATGCTTAAAGTTCAAACTTAATGCTTCTAAAGCTATTAGTCCCTTCTTACTGATAGTATACTTATCTCCAGACTTCTCTATGTATTTATCCTTTTCTAGTTTGTTTAACACCCTATACGCAGTAGACTTACTCAAATTCATCTTACTCGTAAACAGATCATGTATATCCTTACTACTCAAGGGCTTATTTACTAAAGCTCTAAGTAAATCCAGATCCCTATCATCTAAATCTATACCCTTAAAAATTGACATATCTATCTCAAATCTGTCACCTTTCTCGTCGTAAACTACAGCAATTCCTTCCCTATTCATCAATAAGAATGCTCCAATTAATATAATGTTTAGCTCAACAGCCTCAGGTGTTAGCACTAGTTCGTAATGATTCCCATTTGAGTTTGTCTTTATCCATTTTATAACGTCAATGATGGATAGCATAAGGTCAGCGTTTAACTCAATGACTTTCTTGTTTACCTTTATGCCAATAATTTTCATGAAATGTTCTAAGGTAGACGTATCAGTGTTAGCGTAGGTCAATACCTTAATCTCTTTAACGTTCTTAGTGTAATACACCTCTTTAAAAATATAGTCCATACTGTTGATTAATGGAGTGATGATAATTACCATCTTAATCACCCCTCACTCTTACTCTTCCAAACCCGTTTCGTCTAGATGATCCAATTCCCTTTGACGCAACGCTCTCCAATACTTTATAAACGATATCATCCTCGTTCGTGAGGGAATATCTGAGTTTTCCGACAAGTCCTATCACCTCTTTTCCGGCATAAACCACCTTTGCGTATTTAACGATAGATGGGTCTTCCCAAAGTAAATGGTCTAGCCTATTTAATAAATAATTTAACTTTTCCTCACCCCTCTTAAGCCCAGTTACGTCAATTAAATTGTTAAAAAAGACAACAGACGGTCTATTAGTAAATATCTTTCTCTTGCTCTTTATGAAGGGATTCACTAGTAAAGCGGGAGTTAAGACTTCTAGTTCAATCTTCTTATATCCATCAATCTCAATTTCACTCACTACAACGTCTTTAACTCTCCAAAGTGTGTTGAACACTTTTCTATCTTCCAAGTGAGCTAATGCCATAGTAACACTATCCTCATCTCCACCAACCTCAAAGGAGTAAAGCTGACTTGGAAACACTTCTAGATAGGTTGGAACTTCAGAGTACTTTATAAAGTATTTACCCTTATATTTTAACGGAGATATTGCAACGTTTTTGGGGTTTATTAAGAGCGTTTTGCCGACCTTACTGG
>NZ_QIMI01000222.1:0-1686 GCF_007050195.1 Sulfolobus sp. B1
TCTCTATATCTTCATGACCCTCTGCCTTAGCAGTCATAGCAACCTTATTATACTCACTAATGTGCTGCATATCCTCTTCTTTAGCCATTTCCTCTAAAACCTTTGAAACTTTACCTATTGTTTCCGCAATTTTAGCTTCTTGATCAGCAAAACTGCATAACATCCTCTCTATATCTTCATGACCCTCTGCCTTAGCAGTCATAGCAACCTTATTATACTCGGCTACATGTTGGTCTTGTTCCTCTCTTGCCATTTCACCTACTACATTGTTTAGTTGCTTATGCCTTAATAATGTCTCAAATATTGCCTTTGCATGACCTAATTCAACTAATGCTTTCTCTCTTAATGCTTTAGCCTCCTCTTTCTTACCTAATTGCTCTAACTTCTCAGCAACTAACATTAATGACATAAAATCTTCTGCGTTTGCTTTGAATAATTCTTTTAATCCCATTTCGGTTTCTTTTCCGAGGACCATAGGAGACACCTTGTTAATTATTACTCATAATAGGTTAATAAACTTTAGTTAGACTCTAATTTAATGTTGTGAGATTTTATAGGAGGAAAGATATTTATAATTAATGTAATATTGTATAAGAACGTATTATAGTTGATGACTAACTCCAATCCTGAGGTAGTGATGAAGTAACTCGCGACTGATATTTATTAGTGTTTTTACAAACTATGACATATGATTACCGTAAAAGAAATGAGAGCTCTAGAGATAAATAGTACTTCGCTGGGTGTTCCAACTTTATTATTGATGGAGAATGCAGGGAGATCAGTTAAGGACGAAATAGTCACAAGATTTGAAAATAATGTAAAGGAAAAACAAGTGTACATTTTCGTGGGACATGGAGGAAAAGGAGGAGATGCTTTAGTAACTGCTAGACATCTAGCTGGAGAGGGTGCAAACGTTAACGTAATTTTATTGGGAGAAAATAAACATGAAGATGCAGTGCTTAATTTAAACGCGATTGAAGAGATGGATTTCAGCATAAAAATGATTACTGTAAAAGATGTTGAGGAATTGAAGCCGTTAACTGCTGATATTCTAGTTGATGGAATGTTAGGGACTGGATTCTCCGGAAGACCGAGAGAGCCTTTCAGAACTGCTATTAAAGTATTTAACCAAAGTAAAGGGTATAAAGTGTCAATTGACGTACCGTCTGGAATTAACGCTGATACCGGCGAGGCATTCCAAGATGAGTACGTAAAACCAGATTTAGTAGTAACTTTTCATGATATGAAGCCAGGTTTATTAAAATATAATTTCAACATCGTTGTGAAGAAAATAGGCATTCCTCCTGAGGCTGAGATATATGCAGGACCAGGAGATGTCATCGTTAACTTACCCAAAAGGCGTTTCTCGTCAAAGAAGGGAGAAAATGGAAGAGTTCTAGTTATTGGGGGGAGTTACACTTTCAGTGGAGCTCCAACTTTGGCTGGAATGGCTGCGTTAAGAACGGGTGCAGATTTAGTGTACGTAGCTGCACCAGAAGACACTGCTAAAATAATAGCAGGCTACTCTCCAGATTTAATCAGTATAAAATTACAAGGAAAAAATATTTCGCCCAGTAATTTAGAAGAGTTAAAGCCATGGATAGATAGAGCTGATGTGGTAATAATTGGACCCGGCATGGGACTCTCCGACGAAACCGTTGAAGCCTCTAAAACTATAGTGAATTA
>NZ_QIMI01000223.1:0-1674 GCF_007050195.1 Sulfolobus sp. B1
CATTAATCTTCAACACTACTAAAATAGCCAAAATCTTGAACACACTGGGTGTGGAGTACGTTGTATTACCTGAAAATAATAGTGTTGTTAAGTATTTTGAGAGCCAGGATAATATGAGCCTAGTATTTAATAATACATATTACTTAATATTTAGGAACCAAGATTTCACGTATTATTTAAATTCGCCAATATACCTTATATTCAATTATCCAGAAGGTTTACAAGAAATAATTGATATGAATTTAACCCCAAATGTTTTGCCTCCTTACTTGCTTGTAAACGGGTCATATGTTGGAGGATATATTGGTAATACTACTGCTGATGAATTAGTGTTTTATGCGATAAAAAACAATATCGCCCCTCTTCATTTTCGTTTAGAGCACCTAGATTTCCCTTCAAATTTCACCGATACTATTGATCTAAACGTATATGATATTGGCATAACGAATACTTATGTTAATGCACCCATAATTAGTGTTTCTTCACCATCACTATTGCATAAGGAAATAAAAGAAGGTTATTACTACGTGGTGATCTCTTTCGTCTCCTATCCTGGAAGCGGCGATTTCGTTGTAGGAAATGGGACATATAATCTTTCAATTTCAGCTTCCGGAAAGGTTTCGCTTAACTTCACTTACTTAGGCAAGATGTATTTTAGTAAAAACTTTTACTTGTATTACGTTGGTCATAACATAGCCTATTTCTTGAATATTTGGCTAATCCCTATAACTATTAAAGGAAGCTACGTGACCAAGAATATAACCACAATTCCTTATCCCTATTCCCCTTTTGGTAGAGTTATACCAAACCAAAATGAATTTAACCCTACGACGATAGCTTTGATAACTAACACCTTGTCCTTCTTCCTAGTTATATTCATCTCCTTACTAAATAGGATAAGAGCAAAAAGGTTAACCTAATTTTTAACAACATTTTATACGATCATTTAATTTCCGTTAGAGTAATCAGAGATATGGATAAGTATTTGTTAGCATTGTTAGGAGAAGCAGGAGCTACAGGGCTTGCTAAAGGGTACTCTATAAGATACTCCTTTTTTAAAGAAGCTTATGAGAATGAGAAAAGGCATTGGGAGTATTTTAAAAGATACAGGAGATCCTTGTTAGAAGGTCCAATATATGTTATTTTTTTAGTATTGGGAGTACTCACATCACTTTTAGGAATGAGCGCTGTTAAGAAAATGAATGAAATTGTAGAGAAGGGAGCGATTGACTTTTATGTTAAAAATTTTGATGTTGAAAAAGATGTCGAAATAAAGGAAATATTAAGGGATGAAATGAAACATCTAGAGTACTCTATCTAACTTCCTCACTCCACTAAAGTTCTCTCTGCGGTTCATTGTTTTTCCCCTCTCATTTTAGAGGCAGTCAAGAACCCATCTCAACAATATTAACTTTTAAGAAACTTTTTCCATCCCCGCCCTGCGAGACTTTCATCACCTTGCAATTTGTCGTATATACATATAAGTACGACGCGTAAAGTTTTTTATATAAAAAAGTTAGTGTTACTATTGATGCCTGTTATAACTATAAGAATTGATGAAGAGCTTAAGAGAAAAATGGATGAATTAAGTTATATAAATTGGAGCGAGATAATAAGAAGGAGTATAATCAATGTAATAGAAGAAGAGGAGAAAAAGAAAAAGAAGAAAGACGT
>NZ_QIMI01000224.1:0-1667 GCF_007050195.1 Sulfolobus sp. B1
TCAGTGGTTCGTTTCTCAATCATTTTTCCCCGCCTATATCCCCCATTTTGGAATATTCTAAAGGGATTGAAAGGTCAAGAGTATAAAGGAATGAATTCATATGATCTACCCAAAAAGGATTGGAAAAAGAGCTTATGCTTTTAAGAAGCTTAAGTTAATCCAAAACAAGAAGAACCTTTTTACCTTAAAGAAGGAGTGGAACATTAGAACAGGTCTCGGCTCTAGCACTCACGCCCACCGTTCGCCTGTTGGGAATCTCATCACTTGCCCCGTCCCTACTTCTGCGAAAACTGGTTCAAAGACTTTTCGTTTCTCGCTTTATTATCTTTAATATTATAACTATAATAAATTACTGATACGATAAGCATAAGAACTCCTAAGAACATTACAAAACCATTTACGAAAGGATTATCATAATTTATAATGGGATAAGGCAAACCTCTTCCACTTCCCATTCTTTTTCACATATATCCCCCTTTCCGTAAACAAGTCCAAGAGCATGTGAGAAGGACCTACTATTATTCCATTTATTATTAAGTATAATTTTAGAGAAAGACGATCAGAGAGGAATAGAAGAACAATTATCGGAATAATGGATAAAACACCCAAAGAACACTCCTAGGCAAAGTGTGAGTTAAAGGAGTCCTAACTGGTATCTGATCTTACTTAGTGAAAACCTCTTTATGCCCTAGTCTATCAATAATCACATTACCTAAGAAATCATAGCAGACAAAAGCAAATAAACTAAAAATTCCCCGACAATAAAGTAACTACCGCCTTCATCGTTTCATAGCTAATGGGCTTTAAAGCCCCAACCTTACTTGATTCGTCCAGACCCTTGTTTCCTTCACTTTACCCTTCCTGCGTTTCAAGAATATATATAGAGGAGAGGGACAAATATTATACTCAACTTTTTTGGCTCTTATTTAACTTCTAAAAAAAGGCTTTCAAAAACTAGGTTTGAATACCATATCGTAAATGAGAAATATTGCGAGAACAGTATAAAATAACGATAAGTACTTCATCTTTGACATAAATGTGTTAATGTCATTCACGTAAGTTAATCTCCAATGCAAGTATTCACCATAAGCTAAAATAGGAGAGATGACAAGTGCTGGATAAACCCATGAAGGATAGTTTAACCTAGACCACATGTAAAGTCCAGATAAAGCCATTGCTATAAGTGAGATAATTTCTAAGTAGACTAACCTCCTATAAGCTGTTAAAATCTTAACATCAGTAAGCTTATAAAAAGTAAACAAGTAATAAGCACCGGTAGTTAATCCACCCCAGCCTATTAAGCCTAACATGTGAATCATGAAGGCTATTTCGTAAAACATATTTTGTTAGAGGATCATGACTTTTTAAAAATAAGTTAAAAAGTATGAAATTTATATCGCATAATTTAAATCCTTCTACCCTTAAGGTTAAGATTTTACTCCGATAGGAAAGAAACGTAATTTTTCTAGGGAAAAATCAATAGAAAAATATTTCAGTAAACCATTTCATTCAAGATAAATAGATATTACCAAAAAGTACAAAATTTATTGCTCTTGCTTACGAAGGGAAACTTCCAAGGGGATAAGTTTGTTAATCCCTTCTGATAGCCTCGATAACTGTTAGTCTTGACGCTTTTAACGCTGGATAAATCCCTGCTATAACACTGG
>NZ_QIMI01000225.1:0-1663 GCF_007050195.1 Sulfolobus sp. B1
CTCTTAAAAACCTTACTAATACTCCTAGCAACAATCCTAACCAAACATCACACCCTCCCATTATACATGACGTATTTTTAGTTTAAAGATCTATATCATCCCAATATTTTTTAGCTGCGTCAGTATCTAAGTCAATACCTAAACCTGGTTCATCATTTAACTTAATAAAACCATGATCAATTATTCTTTTTTTAGGCCTTACTATTTCATTCCAAAAAGGAAGATCATGAGCATGAAATTCCATTGCTCCAAGAGTATTCGATAATGATGATAAATGTGCTGTTGCCATAGTAGCTATGGGAGAACCTATATTATGAGGGGAAAATTCAATATCGTACATGGACGCTAACTCAATTATTCTTCTTCCTTCAATAATTCCCGTTTTCGCTATATCAGGTGTCCAAACTAGAATCTTTGATGGAATAAGATCTTTAAATTGCTGATAAGAGTAAAGGGTTTCTCCTATAGCTATAGGAGTATTACATCGCTCTGCAATAATTCTTAATTCATCAAAATTACTTAAGCCTATGCTAGCAGGAGTAGGGTCTTCTATCCATCTAAGCCTATATGGGCTAAGAGCCTTACATAACCTTAATACAGTATTCAAGTTATATCTCCAATGCAAATCTACCATTAAATCTATTTCGTTACCTATACTATCTCTTATAGCCTTAATTATTTCAATCATAAAATCAATATCCTTAAGTGATAGATCGCCAACTCTAATTCTCCCTAAATTTAAGTAAGGAGTAGGTATGTCTAAATCAAATTTTATCGCGGTATATCCTTCATTAACTAGATCTTTAGCTCTTTTTACGAAGGCTTCGACTGAATACTCCTTCTCCCACTTATCCTCTGTAAGTCTTCCGCTAATTGGGATATTAGATCTTATTTCTGCATGTTTATTATCACATAATGATACTGGTAATAAGAGTGAATTAATCGCTTCTAATCCGTTACCAGCATGAGCATCAGCATATACCCTAATTTCATCCCTATCTCCTCCTAAAAACTTATATAACGGGATATTCAAGTATTTCGTAATCAAGTCATAAATTGCTATTATAGTTCCTGCTACTAAATGATGTGTTGTGCTCCCTGAGTATAATGTAGCGTATCTTAGTTTCTGTTCAATCCTATTAATCTTAAAGGCGTCTTCTCCAAGTAATAATTGTTTGAACTCACTCTCCATTCCCTTTAATCCGGGTGCTGGACCAGCCTCACCAACACCATAAAGGTCTTTAGAATACACTTTAACAAAAGTCCACTCAAAATTAGCTTGAGTCGTAAAAACCTTAAAATCAGTTATCTTAAGCTCCATATAATTAAGTTTTATACATTAAACATAAAAAATATGGCTTATCACGTGTAAAAAAACTGAGAAATATAAATAAGCATTCTAGCAAATAATTCGAATTGAGAATCAAAGATTAATAAGTTATTAAAGGAAAAGGAAGAAGGTCCAAGCAAGAAAATGAAAAATTAAAACTAAATTAACATTTTTTTAATAAAGGTAAAGTTTACATTTAAGTATTCCCTCTTTATTACTTCGTTTAATAATATTACAGATCCTCCTAATAACGATATTATCAGTATTCCGGCATTAACATTTACGCTTTTACTACTCTTTAACCCATATGCCATTGGGTTCATTACCCATGGT